>JAJZZW010000058.1 GCA_021797385.1 Thermoplasmata archaeon
GTTATATCAATGTTTATTATTTAATTTTTATCTAGTATTCCCTGTACTTTTCATCAAATATGCCCATCTCATGGCAAATTTTACTGTAATACCTTGCAGCTTCGGTTGCTTCATACTCACCATTACTCCCTGCATAAAGTCCGAATTTATCTTTGTATCCCCTTGCCCATTCATAATTATCCATGAGAGACCAGTGGAAATACCCTCTTACCGGGACAAAATCTTCTTTTATTGCCCTGTGTAGCTCAATTAAATGTTTTTCTATGAATTCCTTTCTGATTTTTCCAGTTGCATCCGCTACCCCGTTTTCCAGTATTATAATAGGTTTCCTGTACCGGTTGAACAGTGATACGGTAACGGTCCTTATTCCCTCAGGAAATATATCCATGTAGTTATCGGAGCAGGTCTTGCACGGGAGGAAGGCAAATCTATACCTGATATCCACATTATCATTGTCTACGTATCTTACAATGATTCTGCTGTAATAGTCTATTCCTATGAAATCAGTGCCTGAGAATTCTTCTGGTCTAGATTCACTGTAAATACCAGAAAGAGATGAATCAAAATTTCCGTACAGCGCGGAATCTAGATAGAGCTTATAAAATACATAAGAAACATATTCATTGATGAATCTATTTTTCGGATTGTCAAGTTCAGGCTGAAAATACGGTACTGCAACATTTATGCCTACAGTGGTAGCGGGATTTTCCCTTTTAATGATTTTATACGCAATATTATGTGCATATGCCAAATTTCTCAGCACTTCAACTGTTAATTTGAAGTCGGATATGCCCGGTGGAAATCCTTCAAGATTCCCATAAAGATAACCATTTATTGCTATAATATTCGGTTCATTTATCGTATGCCAGATATCCACATACTCGTTGAATTTTTTATAAATGTAGTAAACATACTTGCCGAACTCCACCACCGTTTTCTTATCTGCCCATCCCTTTCTCATAGATTCCATAAAATTTTTATTGCATTGAACAGGATCATGAAGCCATAAAGGCAGCGGCCAGTGGTATGCTGTCAGTACAAGTTTTAACCCCTTGGATTTGATATAGGATAATATTTCCTTATAATGGTTAACTGAGGATACATCTGCTATATGATCCATTTGAACCATAAATTCTACGGGAAATTCCATTTCATAAACATCGCCATTTTCGTTAGTAACTGTTATAACCTTTATGTTTTCCGTACTCTGTTTAAATATTCGTGCCCAGTCAATGCCTATTCTTATTGCATTGTTCCCCATTGAAACTGCATAATCAACATATTTTTTATAATCATTCCAGAAATCTGGACCATTGTCAGGAAAATCACCGCTTACGTAAGTTTTCTTAATTATTGATTCTGAATGAACCCAACTATACCAGTCACTTTCTGATGAGATCGAATTCTTAGATTTACCCATTTCCACCTGGAACGGACTCGTAGCAGTTCCAAACATAAAATTATCAGGAAACTTTCTGATCATTGCAACAACACCTCTTCCTATTTTTCACCCAGTATGGAAATATATGCATATTCCAGATCGGAACCGTATGAAGTATATGAAATAACCGGAGCCAGTTTAATCACGTCCTGGAGTATTTCTGCTCTGTCAGATTCCTTTCCAGAAAATTTAATTACAGCTGTCCTCCCTTCAGTTTTAAGCACCCCTGAACCAATTGTATCCAGCTGTTTTACCATGGAATCGTCAACAGGTTTGAGGAACTCTACAGAGACGGCACTGGTGTTGAATTCCTGTGATATCTCCTCTATTTTTCCCTGCTTTAGTATTTTTCCATGATTTATAAATATAACATCATCGCATGTTTCTGAAACTTCTGAAAGGATATGGGATGAAAAGAAGACGAGTTTTGTTTTTTTAAGCTTAAGTATGAAATCCCTGAATATTTTCCTCTCGAATGGGTCCAGCCCACTGGTAGGCTCATCCAGTATAACAATGTCCGGGTCTGATATAAGTACTGATGCAAATACGGCACGCTGTCTCTGCCCCTTGGAAAGCTGCCCCATTCTTGATTTCAATGGAGGAAGTTTTAATGCATCGTAGAATTCGTCTATTCTTGATTCCATTGTTTTTTTATCAATTCCCCGGAGTTCTGCAACAAATTGCAGTGATTCTTTCACGGTAAGAAATGGATATGGGGTAGGAGTCTCTATCATGGACCCAACATTTAACATGGCTCGCTTTGGGTGCTTATTTACATCTATGCCGTTCAATTCTGCGGTTCCAGAGGTCGGATGCAGCAGGTTTGTCATAACTTTCAGTGTCGTTGTCTTTCCCGCACCATTGGGACCAAGATATCCTATGGCACCGTGACCATTGTAATGGAACGATACATCGTCAAGAGCTTTGAATTTACTGTAATTTTTTGATACATTATTGAAACTTATTTCCATATTTATCCCTCTATCTGTCTCCTGGTATACAGCAGTATAGCAATTATTCCGCATATTGCCATATATGCAATCAGCACACCTATCCCTTGCATAACCGTGGGATTAAATGTATACCCAACAAATGAGGATACCCTTGCAGCAGCCGCTCCGGAACCTCCAAAACCAGCCGGACCCACAACCTTCGCCGCAGGATATGGCTTTTCAAATATTAGATACATAATGTGCCCGGCAAAGTCAAGTGAAAACAGAGGGTCTATACCTCCAATGGCCCCCACAAATTCATCTATTATGGGAAAACCTATAAATAGAAGAAGTACCGAAACTATAATTCCACTGGACTGTCCCTTGAATATTCCGGAAAACAGTGAGGCAAATGATATTGCGGCTGCAAGGAACAGAACGACTATTCCTAAGCTTTCAAATATAACTGAGGTTACAGTGCCGTAAAGATAAAATGAGCTTATAATACCTATTAGAAAATATACAAATACTATAACAAATGAGGATATCAAAGCAGCAGTGTATCTACCCAAAAACAGTACCGATCTTCTTACGGGCTGAACCAGTGTGTAATATGCTGCATTTGTACCTGTATCCGTGGAAATTATATCCCCTCCGAAGAATGCACCTATGATTACAACCAGATCTGTGGCGAAGCCTTCAAGATAATTATAGAAATAAAATAATGGAGTCCCTGCCTTCAACATACTGTATTCATCGTGCAGTATTAATGCAGTTATACCCACTGAGATTATAAGAGTAAAAATGAATAATCCCAGGAACCTTTTTGTACGGAGGTATGATTTAAATTGATATTTAAATGATATCATGTACTGATTAAAGTCACTGTCATTTTCCATGCCGTATAATCATTAAGGCATATTTAACTATTATCTAAAATTAAATAGATACTGGTTTTATTCCATTACCGGATTCTTTTCCCTGACAAAGTTATCCCTATTCAGATCCTTGATTGCCTCCCGTATCTGCTCATCGGTGTTCATAACTATTGGCCCGTACCATTTTACAGGCTCATGGATCGGTTTTCCAGATAATAGTATGAATCTACATCCTGATCTACCAGTTCTAACATTAACGTAATCTCCGTCCATAGATAATATGGCCGCTGTATCAGGTTCAAGTTTCTGATCACCGTAAATTCCCTCTCCAGTCACTGAAAAAATAATAGATGTGTATCCGTTCTTAATGGGGTAACTGAACTCAGATTCTTCATCCATGGAAACGTCAAGGTAAAGCGGATCTATGCCATACTGTGATGTGTACATGCCTGAAGTTTTATTATATTCTCCAGCAATAATCTTGACCGTTGCACCATCAAGAGAGATTACCGGCACGTCGCTTCCCTTTATATTTCTGTATGTTGGAACAGTCATTTTATATTTAGCGGGAACATTTAACCACAGCTGGAAACCGGAGACAAGGGTTGGCATTCCATTTGCCCTTAATAGCTCCTCTGGATTTTTCTCATCCAGTGGCTTAGGCATCTCTTCATGGAATATGCCACTTCCTGCAGTCATCCACTGAAGTTCATCCGGGTATATTGTTCCA
Organism: Thermoplasmata archaeon; assembly: GCA_021797385.1. The sequence goes on from JAJZZW010000058.1 coordinate 3,982, forward strand.
CGGTGATCTGTACTATCACGGTGCTCGACCTTACCTGACAGCAAATATGTTATGGTTTCTATTCCTCTATGTGGATGCCATGGGAATCCTGAGATGTAATCATTAATTTTATCGGACCCAAAGTGATCCAGTAGAAGAAATGGGTCTGTTATGTTAACTGTATTCGGACCGCCGAAAATTCTTTTCAGGCGCACTCCGGCCCCGTCCTTTGTTTCAACACCCTTAATAAGATAATTTATCTTCTTTATTCTGCCATTTATTTTTTCCATGATTAACTAATGCCCTATAATTTAAATGTTTTTGCTATATAATTATATACCACTTAAAATCCTATTCATAGCGAATTTTATATACAAAATAAAAATGTAAAGCTCTATATTGGGATGTAATATAATGAAAACTAATTTTCAGAACTGTGGCATAGTATACGACCTTGAAACTGTTGAATATTTAAAGGCACTTGATTTCCAGAAAAAAATTCATGATAAAGTCAATAAAGAGGAATCATGCGATACATTCATATTTCTCCAGCACCCCGATATTTATACTGCAGGTTCACATTTCAGTGGAAGCCTTGAAGGTGCAATAAAAATAAACCGCGGAGGGTATTTAACATATCACGGTCCCGGCCAGCTTGTTGCATATTATATTATAAATCTGAAAAGATCAAAACTTGATGCGTTGAAGCTAATAAAATTAATTCAGGAATCTGTAATTGAACTGCTGGATTATTATGAAATTAAAGGAACGCCAATGCTGAACGAAAAAACTGGTGTATGGGTTGGAAATAAAAAGATATGTTCCATAGGACTCGGAATTGATAAATTTACAACAATGCACGGGATGGGACTCAATGTATGCACAGATTTAAAAAAATTTAATGTAATAAATCCATGTAACTTTTCACCAGAAATAATGACATCCATGGATTCAATTCAGGGAAAACAGCATAGTTTTAATGATGTAAAGGAAAAATTTATTGATATCACCTTAAAAAAATTTGGAATCATAGATTATGAAACATACATGGAAATTTTATAAGTAATTTAGCATGATACAGAAGGTATATATTTTATGATATACTTGTTAATTATGACAGAATTTCCAAAATTTCACTGCTGTGTAAATCAGAAAGAAGAGGATTATGATTCAGGGATACAGCTCTATTTTATGAAAGAATATGAACTTGCAGAGTTGATTGGAAGACTAATAAAGATGGACGAAAACCATGCAGATGAATACAAAAATATGTTTGAATTTATCAGATCCCTAGAGAACTATATAATTACCGGAGAAAATCCAAGAGATTTCAGTTTTCTTGAAAAAATAGAGGGAGAAAAGGGCTGGGCCATGGATTATTCCATACTATTGAATGAAAGCAGATCGGCCAGAGTTGCTTTCAGGGCATGTAGAAAAACAGTAGAAGTGATGTACTATTACAGAGTTCTATCAAGAAAAGAGGGATTTACAGAACGCTTCAACCCGGAAAACTTCAGGGCTTTCCTTCTTTTAAGAGATATACTTTATAAAAGGTCATGCGAATTAATGGAAAAATAATATTTTTTTATAATGTATTAATATTTTGAAGATGTACCACTTATAAGTTTCAGGGTATAGAGATAATAAAATTCAGACATTACAATTATTATGAATGATGTTGCCATAATGAATGAATATCTATTGTATTCATTGAACAGAAACAGGAATCCTGAAACTCCTGCTATTATGACAAAAATAAAAGATAAAACAGATGATACAATGAGCTTTGTGTTTTGAATTTTTATACTTAGCAAGAGCATTATGAATGAAACTATGAGAATAAGGAATCCCAACATCATGTGAAACATTACGGTGAGGTAATTAGAAGGAAAAGCCCCGGGCCCAATATGTGATATGCTGTTTAATGGTGGGAATGGCACATAGAGATTTATGAATATGCCCATTATGAACTGTATGAAGAGAAGAACCATCATAACAGCAAGACCTAGATAGGCGAAGCTATATTTATTATCCATAAAACAGTATATCCTGTTATTATTTAAATTATTCAACTTCGCAAAAATTTATTAAATGCATACATATAAACTGATATGGAAGTTATAAATTACAGGCTTAGCCTCGATATAGATTTCAAACACAAAAAGTATACAGGAGATGAAACAGTAAAAATTAAGGATGCAGAAAAGAAAATAACTTTTGATTTAAATAATATAGATATACATGGAGTAAAAATCAATGGATCAGCGGTAAAATATGAAGCAGATAAAGATGGTGTAACATTTTCCACTGATGGAGGTGACATTTCAGTTGATGTAAAATTTTCATCTGATGTGGACCGTGGTCTGAAGGGTTTCTATCTTGCCGGAACAGAGACTCAGTACATACTTTCAACCCAGTTCGAAGAATCAGATGCCAGAAGGGCATTTCCATGCATTGATAACCCGAATTACAAAGCTACGTTTAACATTTCTATGAAGATTGACAGTAACCTCAGAGCCATCTCAAACATGCCTGCAAAAAAGGAAAAACTGGAAAATGGAAAGAAGGTTATTGAATTCGAGGAAACTCCCAGAATGGCAACATATCTTGTTTACCTTGGAGTAGGCCAATTTGATGAGGTGGAAGATTTATATAAGGGTAAAAAACTTTATCTTACGGCAATGAAGGGACATTTAACATCATCCAGGTATCCAATTGAAGTTGCAAAGAAATCATTGAATTACCTTGAAACCTACACAGGAATAGATTATATGCTTCCAAAATTAAACCTTATCTCTGTTCCGGAATTTGCTGCTGGCGCCATGGAAAACTGGGGCGCAATTACATTCAGGGAAATCCTTCTGAATATTGATGATTCAACAACAAGTAAGAGTTATAAAAGAACATCAGAGGTTATAACACATGAACTTGTCCATATGTGGTTCGGCGACCTTGTGACCATGAAATGGTGGAATGACTTGTGGCTGAATGAAAGCTTTGCCACATTCTTTGCGTTCAAGACCGTTGACAGTACTGATCCGGAGTGGAAATTTTTCGGTGATTTCCTTCTTGACCAGACAGATGGGGCATACACTATGGATTCCCTAAAGAATTCACATCCCATAAATGCGGATGTTTCAGATCCCAGGAGCGTATCACAGCTTTCATATGAAATAAGGTACGGCAAGGGTTCAAATGTTTTGAGAATGATAGAAGCGTATGTGGGCAAGGATGTATTCATGAAGGCAATGAGAAATTATCTTAAGGAATTTTCATATAAGAACGCCTCAGGATCCGATCTATGGAATGCCATAGAAAAGGAATCCGGAAAGGGTGTTTCCTTAATAATGGAGCAGTGGATATCAAACAAAGGGTATCCATATCTTATAACTGAAAGGAGTGATGACAAATTAAAAATAACACAGAAACAGTTTTATTTCCTTGAGGGAGATAAAAATTCACAGTGGAAAATACCATTATTCATAAACAGATTTTCCAGTGAGGAAAGTACCCTTATGGAAGGAAAGGAAATGGAAATCGAAGGTGATGTTCTCTCACTGAATTACGGGCACAGCGGATTCTATAGGGTACTCTATGACGATGCAATGTATGAATCCGTGACAAGAAACCTTTCACAGATATCGATTGATGAGAAATGGGGCATTGCAAACGACCTCTATGCGTTCCTTCTATCAGGCAAAATAAATATGACACAGTATGTAAGAAGGATCGAAAAGCTTTACGGCATAAATGATAACATAGTCATTGATGAGATATCAAAACAGCTTTATTCCCTGTATAATATAACGGGAAATGTTTACTTTAGGGATCTTGCGAACTTTTACATAAAGGATAAAATGGAATACATAGAGGCAAATAAAAAGGATGAGTTTAACTATAAAATATCGCTCTCCGGACTCTACACAAAGCTGGCGTATATTAATGATGATTTCTGCAAAACACTTCTCAGCAAATATAAGGAATACAGTCAGGTGGAACCAGATTTCAGGCTTGCATACCTTATTGCACAGGGAAAAGTAAACAACGATTTCGGGTATTTTGCAAATTTAATAGAAACAACAACAAATGATGAGGACAAGACCAAGGCAATAACTGCATCAGGTGTGCTTAATGGAGACAGTAACCATAAAGCCATTATGGAGTTCATCAAATCCGGAAAGGCTAAGAAGCAGGATATGGATTCTTTCTTTGTTGCAATGTCCTCAAGTGATGGATCAAGGCAGTACATAATAGATAACCTGAAAAACATAGTTGAAACCATGTATAAGTTCCAGCTCAGCCCACTGAGAATAAACAGATGCGTGCAATCAATGATAGGAAATGCAGGGATTAAGGAACCGGATAAAATGAAAAAAGCCGCCGAATCTGTAAGAAATGAGGAAATTTTCGGTGGGATAAACAAGGGGCTTGAATTCCTCGATATTTATGAAAATCTTGTTAAGAACACAAAATAATTTCAGTAATTTTTAATATCTTTTAAATTAATTGATGCAAATGGTATTATTATTTCTTCCCTGCTGAGACCACCATGCATCCCGCGATCTTTTATAATATCATCATCGTAATATTTGTACCATACAGTATTTCCCGAATACGGAAGGATCAAAAGATCACCCATTCGTGAAATATAATTTTCAGAAACAGTATTTCTCCCCATCAACCCCATTTTGAGAATTTCATTGCCTGTAAGAATTTCTGCACGACCATGGAGCTGATCCTCAAGTATACTTTTCATATCCTCCGGGCTATCTGTATGCAACATCATATCCCTGGGGCTCCATGTTTCCGGTATTGCCCTTCCATTCTTGGTTTTCATTAAATTCCTGATTCCCGATACATATGTTTTTTTATTAACAGGGGTAAAACCATGATCAGATGAGATCATAACTGCAATATCCTCACCTGCAAGATCCCCGAACAAATCATTGAACATTGATGCTATATACCGCAGTGATTCTATATGCTCCTGGCTTCCAGGGCCGTACCGGTGCTCCATTTTATCAGGATCCTCTATGTAGAAGAATATGTATGAATTTTCACGCACCTTCTTCAACAGCTTTCTCAGTATGAGGAAACCTTCGAAGAGGAAATCATACCTCTTCTTTTCCTTTGCACCGGAATACATTATCCTACTGTAGCTGCTTTTCAATAGGTCCGAAAATGATATTACATATGATTTTATTCCGTGCTCATTCAGGGTTTCATAGAAGGTTTTTCCGTGAAAAAGGATTGAAGGATCAGGTTTTAAATCTGCAAATTTCTGCCTGTCCTGTTTATATACAGGAATAAATGGCAGGCTTTTCACAACCATATTGTAACTTTCCAGGTAAAGCCTCCACTCAAATAATCCGTGTTCCGCAGGAGTTAAACCAGTATTTATCGTATTGCTTGCGGCGGCAGTGGTAGATGGAAATACCGAGGTTATTGGTGATACTATGCCAGAGTTATTGATCTCCTGGAATGGTCTGTAATTTCCCAGATAATTCTTCCAGCTATCATACCCGAGACCATCTATGTAAAAAAATACCACCTTTTTTGAACCGGAAATATTGCTGTAAAGATCCTTTTCAAGTGAAATTCCATTATTATTTATGCCGAATACTGATAAGATCGTGCTGTTTATATTCGAAAAGTTATAGCCATTATAATCAGGATAAACAAAATGACCATCATCCCTGTACCTGAACTGCATACCATCATTAATCATGCATTTGCATTACTAAATTGTATTAATCCCTTGCCAGTATAGCCTTTGGAAATTACTACCATTTAATTATTGATTTTATTTCACCTTCTGGTTTGGTCAGGAAAATTTCCGTATTTTCCGGTGAATATGTTCCGGTAATCAGTTTATTTATCACTGAATTTTGAGAATGCCCCCATTTTTCTAAATATCGCAATGCATCGAAATAATGCTTTTTTGCCCCATCTACTGAACCGACCATGCATATGTTTCTTTCTATAATATAATCTATATCCTCACCGTTAACTTGTGTTCCGGGTGCCTTGCCGTTTGTCCCAAAAAGTATTGTAACTCCATTGTTATTCATCATGCGAACGAATTTGAATATAGTAGCTGGGTCCCCGCTGGTATCTATCAGCAGATCTATGCCTTTCAGTGGAACATTATCGGTATAATCAAAGAATATACTTCCTGTTTTTTCCAGAATTGATAATTTAGATTCCCCAAGGGTATGCCTGTTTGTCATATATACATTGAACATATATTCATGTGCCATCATTGTATATATGAATGCTTCACTGCCGGACCCAATAATAAGGCAATTTTTTCCAGCAAATGTGGAATCTTCATTCTGGTATATGGATCTTTTCGATATGGTATCGAAGACCTCAAAAGCTTTCATAACATTCTTGGCCGGTTCTGTAAGAACTGCTTCTCTCACCATGCTTCTATCATTTACCTTCACAAGATTTCCCGGGGAATCAAAAAAATAATCACGCATGAATCCATGAAGACCTGTTATTCCTGCCTCATTCTTCTTTCCATCAGAGCAGTTGT
>JAJZZW010000003.1 GCA_021797385.1 Thermoplasmata archaeon
AATATACCAACAACCTCCTCCGATTCTCACAGCTATATCGTCATATAGTTAAGGCTAAATAAGGTTTTTCATGATTTCTGATTTGTAAATAATATATTTATGCATCTCAAAATCTAAGTATTATAATAAATAGATATAACTTCTGATTTTTCTACAAAAATGACAAGCACATAAAACATTAAATATTTGATTCATTGTTTAAACATTATCTGTATAAAATTTCTCAGAAAAGATGAATGTTTCGAATTAGTTCATATAATTAATTATATTCGGGTTTCAACGTTTTTATAAGACTATTCAATTAAAAATAATTGAGTGCTGTAATAGAAATATTTATAAACACATTTTATATAGTTTTTTATTGAATCATAAAATTTTATTTGCAATGGTAGTTAGTGCGCTTCTTGTAATAATTGTATTTGGAGGTGCAAATATACCATATCCCGGTCATACTCCTGTTGACAGACTCTTAAACGGTGGACATGGTAATGGTACCGGTAATGACACCGGTCACGGAACCAGTACTGGTAATAGTACCCGTAATACAAACACTTCTAAAATTCCACCATTAGTTTTGTCAGATAAAAATTTTACATTATCAGGTAATGTATCTAATTTTATTAATAATAAATCCATCCACGGAGCCATTATTATAAAAAATTCAACCATGTCCATGGAATCAAATTACAGTCAGAATGGTACCTATAGCATCTCTCTACCACAGGGAAATTATTCACTGTCTTTTTCATCTCCTGCATTTTACAATAAAACAAAGTCTATCGATCTGGATCGAAACCTGACCGAGAATGCCAGTCTTAATCCAGAATCGAATATTGGCGTAGGGATATCATCCATTGGAAACTTTAGATCAATTGCAAGCGATAATATCAATATTTCTAAAACAGTGCCCTATTTATCGGATTCACGTATTTCCGGCTACATGGGTATCAATAATATAACTTCAGCTGCCCGGAATACTATCACCCTTTACCTTGGAAAAAATATTCCAAATACAACATTCGTTGTTTTGATTAAGGAAGATGGGGAGCTTTACTGTTATCATGGCATTACCAACGGTACCGGATCTGCAAGCATGACCCTATATTATTCAGGAAATTATAGCATGAATGCATATACTTTATATTATAATTCCAGTACCGTTATATATAATACTGCCAATCATAGCAGAGTAATTGCATTTAATATGCATAAAAGAGAAACTTTTAATGAAACCATACAGTTAGAAAGCAAACAGCCATTAAATAAAAATGCCTCTGTAAATAAATCCCTATTAACAGGGCAGGGTGGCATTTTCAATATAAACAGTTTAATAACTATCTGCAATACAACCGGTACATATTACAATTATTCAGTTCCGGCCGGGATATATAGCTTTACACACTCAAATAAAAATTTTGTTGATAAGAATTTTACATTAAGTTTTACTGGGAATGGTACACATACCGAACTTATAAAGGCTTATCTCATATCTGTCAATATCACAGGAAATGTTAATTCATATAATTATTCCATTTCCAATGTGGGAAACTATATACAAAACGGAACCTATAGGGCAACTTCCGGTAAATATCAGTTGAATATATTTGTCAATGGAACTATTGTAGATACAAAAAATATAAGCCTCAGCAGTAAGTATCCTCTTTATACTATAACGGTAAATCTCACCGATCATGAATTTATCATGAACGGTCAGGCATCAACCAGTTCTGATAGTAATCTATACCTGAACTTTACTGGCTCCACAAATACCAGCCAGTTGATAGTGGGATTCCGGCTGGAAAATATGACCTATAATGGGACTATAGTAGGATTGGATATTAACTCAGGATCATATAATGGTTCAGAAATATCTATGGCCAATAATGACTTTAATCTTACAAATCCTGTGGTGATACAATCCGGTGACATATCATTAAAGCTATTGATCAATTATAGTACGATTTCTGAGAAGCAAAATATGCAAATTTATGTGCATGCCTATAGCGTATCAGGTAATGGAAATTATTCACAGGAGTGATATTAGTGTTATTCAAGAAAAATGGAAACAAAATTTTGACAGATAAATCTAAGGAAAAAACGGTTTTAAAAGTAAAGACAGTAGATGATATACCGGTAATAAAGGAAGTCCGCAGGATGATTGGCAATAATCAGAGAAGAGAGGCAATAATATACAGTTATTCAAACCTGAAAAAGGACTACAGCAGATATTTTGGTGCTCCAGATTACAATTCCAATCACGATTTTATAATTGCTGAACTTGAGAATCTAGGTGTCAAATTCGATAGAGAAGAATCATTGACGGACAAGACGGACAACGTTGTAATCAAAACAGTTATTGAAAAATCCAAATATTCCGGGAAAGCAACAACTGATGAACCGGGTGAAAAGCCAGCAACAGCAGAAAATAACAGATTCTATGCCATTAAGAAGATCGGTCTGTTTTATTTTAACTTTTATGAAGTTGCAAGATTTGGAAATTACAACTGGGAAGAAATGGATGAAAAGGAATTGATAAATCCTGTAAAAGATGTTTATAATTACATGGATTTAATGAAATTATTTTATAATGGTGAATATAGTGGGAATTGATATTTTGAAACTAATGATAAACTATCATACAAGCGTAAAATTTTTTTATCCCATGGTAATTTTGGCCATACTTACAATTATTATTACAATTCATTCCCGCAAGTTTAAGAAATCAGATGATCAAGAGATTATACATAAAGTTGATTTACAGATAGACCAGACAGATTTCTTAAAGGAAATAAAATTAATCCAGTCCGGAGATTTTTCCACGTACCTGAATAGCGTAGACAGTGATTTGGATAAAATGGCTATTCTAATAAAGGATTATAGGAGAACTGTGAAAAAATATGGAAAATACAGTTCACAAATGCGTTTTTCTTCAAATAAAAAAGTTGTAAAACGTGCCGAAAATATGAGAAATAAATGTCTCAAGCAGATACTTATGGATCTGGACAGCATGAAAAGCTTAAAAATGTCTATGGTTAACGAAGAGGTGTATAACGAATGGAAGAAGAAAGAGAAACAGTAAGGGATATAGCCAGAAATATAGAATCATCTATCGATGAAAAAGTCATAGGTTCCAGAAGAATAGTGAGGTTCATGCTAATCTCCCTATTTACGAGTAACCACATTCTGCTGGAGAGTGTTCCTGGCCTGGCAAAAACAATGCTTGCGTCTGAATTTTCAAAGCACATGGGCATCCAGTTCAAAAGAATCCAATTTACACCCGACATGCTTCCATCTGATATTACCGGGAACATGGTCTTCAATCCCGTAGACCGAAAGATGGAGTTTAGGGAGGGTCCTGTATTTTCCAACATAGTCCTAGCAGATGAAATAAACAGAACTCCACCGAAGGTTCAGTCGGCCCTCCTTGAAGCTATGGAAGAGAAACAGGTTTCAGTGTACGGTATAACTTCTAAATTACCCTCACCATTCATGGTCATTGCCACTCAAAACCCAATAGAACAGGAAGGGACATTCCCCCTGGCGGAGGCTCTGATGGATCGTTTCCTCTTTAGGTATTATCTTGATTATCCTGACCGTAATGCAGAGGTAAGAATACTTAATACTGTGTACAAGAACAGTGTTATGGCATACAATAAACTGGATTCAAGTGCAATTCTGGATTTTAGAAGCATGGTTGAAAAGGTGTATGTTAATGAGGATATTATTGAATATATTATAAATATAATACGCAAAACAAGGGAATCAGATATGGTATTCGTTGGGGCAAGTACGCGTACAGCTGTAAAATATCTCCAGGCAGCCCGTGCAAACGCCCTTTTAAGTGGCAGGGAATATGTAATACCGGAAGATGTAACATTTATGGCGAGAGAGATCTTAAATCATAGATTACTTCTTCGCCCGGAAACAATGATAGATTATGAGTCCGATTATAGAAACATGATATACAATGTAATAGATTCCATAATAAAATCCATAGAGGCACCGCAATGATCAGAAGGCCGGGCTATGCAATACTTGCATTATTGACTTACGGGATTGTTGAATCTCTCCTTTTAGGTTATAAGTATTACATTATACTGGTCATATTACTATTTTTTACCGTTGCCTTCGAAGTTGTCTATTTTAATATTTCTGGTTCAAAAACTATTTCCGGAATTTCAGTGAGGCGTATTTCTGATACTACAAACTTCAGAAAAAACAAAAAATTTAAAATTACACTTAATTTTAGAAATACTAATAAATATCCTGTTACAGTGCATTTTTTCGATGAGGGCATAGATATTCTTGAAATTTCTGGAAATACCGGAGGAAATGTTACAATACCAGCAAATGGATACTATAATTTAGATTACTGGATAATTCCCAGATATATAGGGAGATATGATTTTGGAAATATAAAGATAAGAATATCTGATATTTTTCATATATCATCCATCGAAAAGACCTTTTTAAGCAAAATGGAAATAAAAATATCTCCATCAATGAGCGATATAAAATCAAGCAGGAGTGAAATGATCTCCAGTTTTTTATATACCTTCGGAAACCACTATTCCCATAAGGTTGGACAGGGATATAATCTGTACGGTATAAGACCTTACACCTATGATGACGATCCCCGATTTATTGTCTGGTCAAGGTATGATGGGACTACAGGCGACCTCCTGGTAAAGCAGATGGAGGAAGAACGTGAAATAACTGCTATATTTATCCTTGATTACAGTGTATCTATGAATTACGGGTCTTCAGACAGGATATATGATAAGACTGTCCTTGATATAATAAATTCGTCATATTTTATGATAAAAAACAGGGACAGCGTGGGATTTCTGCTGTATTCAGATAATATACAGACATATATTCCGCCGGATAATTCGGGCAAGGGCATTGATAGACTCGTGAAAGAGGTCTCATCAATAACCCCTTCAGGAGGCTTTAGCGCCGTAAATGCAATAAAATACCTGCAAAGAAAACAGAAAAAAAATTTTCTTCTCTTTCTGATAACTGCCTCATTAAACTCCGTTGAAGCACTGAATTATAATAATAATCTTACTGTCTTTCTTATCAATCACGAATCCTATTATGATTGTACTCCAAATGGCAACTTCGAGGATTTGCTTATCAGGAATTCACAATTCAAGGAAATCAACCGGATTACAAAAACTGTTAATATGATAAGAAATAGGGGTATACGATGTGTGTACGTAAATAAAAGGAATATGCTTCCTAAAATAATGTTTGAATATAATTACGGAAGGAGTATGAATAAGGGGGCTTCATAAGATGAATAGATTAGAAACCATACTTGTAAGCGCTGTTATATTTATCCCGGATTTCATAATGCTTTTTGCCACAAGGGATTTAATCTACACTGTTACTGTACTGTATTTTGTTGTCATATTTACTATATTATTTTTAGTATTGAAGTTTATAAAACTATACGGTGTTATAATATTACTATTATCTATTCTAGCAATTTTACTGCTTTATCTTAAAACACTTTTTGTAAAAAGTCAGATGATATCCAGATATTTTTTCTATCTCCCTGATATGCCCATCTCCAGAAAACTGATTTTTACGGTCATAACACTTTTAATTTTATTCTTCATAATTGAGGGAATTTTTTCTAAGACATTTGGAAAGTTGTTATCATATTACCTCACTGCTTCTGGCATGTTATTGATGCAGATGGCCACACTGGCATATATGAAGATGGGAAATGTTGCTATCACCACAGATTCATATTTTACCAGCTATAGTTATGTATGGTTAGCAGAATACAGCTCTATAATTTCATTATTCGAGCACGGTTACCAGACATATCTTCCTCTTTACAAATTAACCCTTCCATTTTCTATAGAGATTTCTACGGGTTTTGCCGTTTCTTTAATTGCAGCTATATTCTGGCTGTATGCAAGTAACAGTAAAAGTGATGATAATACAATAGGGTCATTTTCGGTAATTCCCGGGCTGTTAATCGGCTTTTTGTTCTTTATTTCTATTCGTTATGTCATACCATTGGAATTCGAATTTATTTATATAGCAATAATGGTTGTTGCAGTGTTTATTTTAATATCATACAGTAATAAAAAGGCAAAAGATACCTATGCAGACATTGAAGGCGAGTAATTCAATATACGTCCTTCAAAACGAAAATACTATAAATAATAAATACATAATAACAAATAATTTATTTATAAGGTGATAGTGTCACAACCCGATAAAATGCTGATGTAGTCCCATCAGCAATGTCGAAAGGTCGTGGCATATTATTTAAACCAGGGGCTTTTCCTCTATTTCCCAGCCATATAACCCATTGTAAAGATTATAGATATTTTCAAGACGATTTTCTTCCAGAAATTTCCCGGTATAGTAGCTTCTGTGGCCGGAACTGCATACCAGTACTATTTTTTTATCTTTATACTTTTTTACCAGGGAAATATCATTAAAGACATCATACATTGGAATCAGAACTGAACCATCTATATGTCCGGATTCGTATTCAAACTGCTCCCTGACATCAATGATTACGCATTCATCCCTGCTCATCATTTCTGATAGCTCATCAGGAATTATGTTTAGAACCATGGGATGAAATCATAAATTCGTATATAAGAATTACAGTGTTTTCAATTCATCATGAAAAGGGTAAAAAATTCATCAAAAGCTATATCTCGTTATTTTATGGAATTTTTCAACTGTGTATCTATATATAACACTTTGACTATCTGGAATGAAGTATTAACGTTAGTTTTCATGCGCAGTTCTGTTTATTTCAATAACTATCTATATAAAATCATATTTTCTTATTTTGCGTATAAGCTGAGTACTCGAGCAGTGTTATCACAAGCTCAGCATGACTCCATATCAGCGGTGATACAGAATGCGGTTGCCCTGTATATGGATTTATCTGTTCTGAAAATATTCCGGATTTCTGTCTGTGCGATTTTACCCATTCTATCAGTGACCATCCCCTCTCGAGATCCCCTGCCTTCATGAAATATCTCGCCATCCATAGTGTTGTAATTATCCAAGGGTTTCCGGGTATATTACCGTCTTCCTTTATTCTCATGTAGTTGTCATTTTCGTACCTTGCTATACCGCCCACACCATTAACCCAGAGCTTTTCCATGATAGCTTCCATGGTACTAACAACCCTGGAATCTTTGGGATCCTTCATTCCGAAAATTACGATGGATGACAGTGCACTATCTACTGTAAAATCTGCCTTTCCATCTATTATGGCCCTTGCATATCTTCCATATTCGTCTGAGTAAAACTTCTCCTCGAACGCATTATACATTCTTGTGGCCGCCTCAGAGTATTTTTTTGAGAGGTCCTGATCTCCAAAAACATCGGCAAAGTGTGATGCGGCTTTCAATGCAGCATAGGTAGTCGATACTGTATATGCATGTATTCCGTACCTTTCTTCCCAGAGATCAAACGATTCCCTTGGCAATCCATCTTCATTTACAAATTCTGTCATGAATTCTGCAGCTTTTATCACAAGATCGTCGTAGAAAGGAGCAGTGAAACCTATGTCATTGTATTTTCTGAAGTATTCCCAGAGTACCCAGACCAGAAGTGCTGTTTCATCTTCCTGTATGGGATATATCTCCTTTCCCTTCATAATATGGGGAAGCCAGCTGCTTGCCAGATGCCCATCCATATTGTATTTATGCTGCATATACCCTTGGCTTGAAATAAGTGAAGTTGAAAGTGAGAAGAACTGTCTGGCAGTCTGGGAATGCCCGGCTATACTGAGAGAATAAGCGGCAACTGCAGCATCTCTGGGCCACATATAATAGTAACCGTCATGGCTCATTTTCAATATATCACTATCAGAGGATGCCGCGATAGAACCGATAACATTTGAATGGCTCTTAATAATGAAAAGAGAACGTCTGAACAGTGCATTTGTGTCAGGATCAAGATTTGGTGTAACCTTGGAAGACCATAACTCCCAGTAATTTGTAGTTCTGCGCTCAAGCTTTTTTAGATATTCCAGATTTATATTGCCTTTTATCTGTGATATTTCCCTATAGCTTTCCCCGGCAACAATATAATAATAAACAGAGAACTTTTTACCGGGATCGATATCCAAGGAATGGCGCAAAACCGAATCCACAGAACCAATAGAAACGGGGTTCATGGATAGTTCATTATCCTCAGCATCCTTCCATGTCCCCTTTAACATACCTGTATCTTTTACTCCGGTGGCATACTGATCCATAGTTTTATTATTTTCATCCAGGGTGGATGCCAGAAAATATCTATTTTCTTTGTAATGCACAATACCATCCAGTTCTGGATATAATGCGGCTGTATCTCCAATATCATTCCCGTAAATATAGAAATTCTGATGAAAGAATAATTTAATATTTCTTTTGGTATTCCCCGTGTTTGAAATGTTTATATGTCTTATATAGATATTTTTGTAAATATCCACAATATCACGACTTTCAAAATCTATTCCAGACATGGGATAAAACACTGTACCCACCATAGTATGGTCAAAATAATCCATAAATTTTAAATGTGTCCTATCCAACCACAAAAAATTGTTATCAATAGAAATACCGTACATAAACGGATGGCCGCCTGAATGATTCTCAGATGCATATTTTGAATAATAAAAGTCTGTTATCCTGTAATCTTCATCAAATGTCAGTAACATTCTACCATTTCCCAGAGGGAGGTATCTTACCATGGTACCATATAATTATATTTAGTTTAAAACCTTTCTGTAATGATATATTATGACTCTAAATTTTCCTTATCTTTTCAGGGGTAATCCCAGCAATGTTTATTAATAAAGTAACGTTATGATTTTATGGACAGTAATCAGGAATGGCTACTTGCTAATTCCCGTGGTTCCTATTCCTCTTCTACAGTATCATTTGCCAATACAAGGACATATCACGGGCTGTTAGTTAAATCGGATACTGATAATTATCAGAGGTATGTTATTCTTTCCAAACTCTTTGAAGAAATTAAATTTTCCGGGAAAGTGTACAGTATTGACACAAATTATTATCCCGGTGTAGTTTATCCAGACGGGTATCAATATATAGATGAATACTCGATTTTTCCATTTCCCGTTATTAACTATACCCTTGGCGGGCAACCTGTTAAAAAATCTATAATAATGGATCCAGATTCTGATACTGTAATTATAAGATATGAATTCAACGAAAAAATCCCGGATTCCCTGACATTATTTCCCCTCCTTGCCTTCAGAAATTTTCACGGTGTTATAAAAGCCGGTGAAAAACAATTTACTTTTTCAGAATCCAATAAATCCTTTGATTTCACCGATGGAAATTTCACATTACACATATCAAAAACCGGAATATTCACAGATACTGGATACTGGTATTACAACCTGAGATATCCTGTAGAGGAAGAAAGAGGAACAAACAGCATGGAAGATCTTTACAATCCGGGAAAAATATACATAAATCCTGTTAAAAATATAGTTGATGTAAAAATTACCATGGAAGAAGTTCCAACACCGGATTTTGAAGAAATTAGGAGTAAGATAATGAAAAGGGAAAACATTAAGGAGAAAAATCCAGCTATTAAAGCCCTCAGAATCACCTCTAATAATTTTATATTGAATGATGACTTAATAGCAGGTTTTCACTGGTTTGGGCCGTGGACCCGGGATACTTTTATTTCCATGCCAGGGCTGGTACTTCTTCCCAAAAATTTTGACCTTGCCAGGGGCATATTTAATAATTATGCAAGGAAGATGAAAAATGGACTTATTCCCAATAATGTGTATACCGATGGCTTTTACCGTTCTGCTGATTCTTCTCTGTGGTTCATATACGCCCTCTATAAATATTATAATTATTCGCAGGATAAAGATTTTATTTCTGGAATTTATTCAAGGATAAAAAGCATTATTAATGCGTATTTTAACGGCAATGATGACTTCTATCTTGATGGAAAGTTTATACACATAAATGTTAATCAGATGACGTGGATGGACGGAATGAGCGGTGGTGTATCATTTACACCTAGACTTGGAAAACCTATTGAAATAAATGCTCTATGGTATAATGCGCTGAAATCATACTCATATTTCTCCGGAATAACCGGCAACCATGTGGAAGAATTCGTTACAGACATTTTATCATCATTTAACAAAAAATTCACGGAAAAATACATTGTTGATGGTAAAATTGCAGATATTGCAGAACCTCTGGACATATCTTTCCGTCCGAATTTCCTGTTCGCCTATTCATTGCCATATAAATTGCTGGACAATCCATATTTTCTCCGGAAGGCAGAAAAAGAACTGGCAACACCATATGGAATCAGAACTTTATCTCCTGAAGATCCGAAGTTTAAAGGGATTTATTCAGGAAACCAGTATAACAGGGATAGTGCATATCATAATGGAACGGTATGGCCATGGCTTGCAGGTCCATATATAACGGCAATGGTGAATAATGGCAGCAATCCTGATGATCTTCTAAGATACTTTTCTCCCTTATTCTCAATGCACAGTGTGCCAGAAATATTTGATGGGGCCAATCCAGGAACTCCTAAGGGCTGCATAATGCAGGCATGGAGCTACGGAGAATTAATCAGGGCATACTATGAAGATTTAAGAAAGCAACAGAGAGCTCAAGTTTCAGGGAGTGTTACATCTTGAAGGTTGCAGTGATAGGATGGGAACTCCCTCCTGCATTCTCTGGCGGCCTCGGAATACACACATATAATGTATTTTCAATACTTGGGAAAATAATTCCAGTTGATATCTATATCCCTGATATGGGATATTCATTCCCCCATTATCCCTTCAATGTCAGGACTGTAAAAATAAAATCTGGAATATCCGGAAATGTTTACTCGCATGTAACAAACTTTATTGATGCCGTTAACGATTATAATGAAAGGGTGGTTGAAAATTTCAAACCAGATGGTGTAGCACTGGTACACTGCCACGACTGGATAACGTTCAGGGCAGGGATTGAAATAAAGAAGCGGTATAAAATTCCACTGGTTGTAACGTTTCACAGTACAGAATTCGATAGGTCTGCATACTTCAATCCACAGGAACATATAATGAAAATAGAAGCTGAGGGAGCAATGGAAGCTGATGCCGTAATTACGGTATCAAATCTTACAAGAGATGTTGTAGCCCAGAATTATCATATAAATCCAGATAAGATAATAACTGTATACAATGGTGTAAAAGCATCGGCCTACGCACCGGAACAGGTCCTCAACAGGAAAAGACAGGTACTTTATTTCGGAAGGGTAACCAGCCAGAAAGGCCCTAAATTTTTCATGGAAATGGCAAGAAAAGCACTTGAATATGAAGATAATATAAGATTTGTAATGGCAGGAACCGGTGATTTACTGGATGATATGAAAAGATATGCGGAATATTATAATATGGATGATAAATTTCATTTTCCGGGATTTGTAGAATTCCACAGAGCTATTGAATACTATAAAAGTTCCTCAGTATTTGTAATACCCTCAGTTTCGGAGCCTTTCGGAATAACCGTGCTTGAATCCATGGTATCCGGAACTCCGGTGGTGATGAGCCGATCTACCGGGGTCGGTGAGGCAATAAATAATGCATTGAAAACTGACTTCTGGGATACAGATGTGATGTCATCATATGTGGTTTCCATACTTAACCACGGAAGCCTTATGAATACACTTTCAATATACGGAAAATATGAAGGCATGTCATTCACATGGGAAAAATCAGCAATGAAAACGCTGGAGGTTTACAGATCAGTATGGAAAATATAATTTTTTACTTTGAACTTCATCAGCCCTTCCGGCTAAAGCCACTTAGAATGCAGGATAAGATAAGTCCTGAACAAATTTTCTGGGAGGAAAAGAATCAGGAAATCTTCAAAAGTATCTCAGAAAATGCGTACATTCCGGCAACAAAAACCTTTATGGAAAGCGGTATACATTCCACATTCTCACTCTCTGGAACTTTCATAGAACAGGCATTGAAGTACCATCCGGAAACCATTGATGTAATCGATGACTACGTAAAATCTGGTCTCTGTGAATTAATGGGTGAAACATATTTTCACTCCCTCTCATCCATATGGAATGAAGAAGAATTTATATCCCAGGTAAATGATCAGAGAAAACTCATAAAAGATACATTCAATTATGTTCCCGAGTCATTTAGAAATACAGAACTTATTTACAATAACCGTATAGCCGAAATTGCCGGACACCTCGGATTCAAAAATATTATAACTGAAGGCACAGATGATGTAATAAAAGATCACAATCCCAATTACAGGTATCTCTCACCATGCGGTATAAATCTATATATGAGGAACTACCCGATGAGTGATAATATATCATTCAGATTTTCCAATGATCGGTGGTCAGGATATCCTCTGACTGCGGAGAAATTCATTAAGTGGGTTACAGAAAGTCCCGGAGATATTATGAATCTATTTATGGATTATGAAACATTCGGGGAGCATCAGAAAAAGGAGACAGGTATTTTCAAGTTTATTAAATATCTTCCAAAATATATGGAAGAAAATGGATTAATCTCAATGAACGTGAAGGAAATATCAAAACACCATAAAGCGATGGGGACAGTAAGCATAGATAAAACAATTTCCTGGGCCGATACTGGAAGAGATTTATCTGCATGGTTGGGCAATTCGATGCAGAAAGATGCCTTTGAGCGTTTAAAATCCTGTAAGTATAATGGTAATGATAAAATATGGAGATATTTGCAAACATCGGATTTAATTTATTATATGTCCATGGGAAACCCTGAAGATTTCAGCGTTCACCAGTATTTTAATCCCTACAGGTCACCTTATCTTGCCTTTATTTACTATATGTTCACTCTGGATATTCTTTGCAAGAAATAAAATGCAGTCTGGGTTATACTTCTCATAAATGTTGAAAATAGATTTGATGTAATAATCCTCAATTTTATAATTCCATAAACCAATAATTTAACAGTCATGGCATAGCCATAAGATGCGGAGAGTGGGATTTGAACCCACGAATCCCTGCGGAAATGGACCCTGAATCCATCGCCTTTGTCCTAGCTCGGCAATCTCCGCTTTCTGAAGTCCACAGTTTCATTATGAACCTTTTTCAATATGGTCGGATATTTATTATCTCCTAATAACTTTATCTTTCTTATACTTGACTCCATATCTATCATGTTCCCTGGACTTACAATGCAGTGCCTGTTTATCATATACCCCAGTTTTTCACCATCATATATTATATAGCCTTCATTATCTGGCTTTCCCATTAGCAATGATTTGGCAACTCCAATGGTCTGTCTTCCCATTATTACTCCCGCAAACGTTGCGAGTCCGCATTTTCTCGGATGCAGCAATCCATTGGCATCAATAAGCAAAGTTCCATCAAATCCATGGGATAGCTGCTCTATGAACGGAGTCTCGTGGTAAGCCAGATAACCGGGTATATACGGAAAATCTACCTGAAGATAAAGTGTTTTGGTAGTATAGTCACCATCTTGATATATTGTTATTGCTCCATAACCGTCCCTACCATCATAGGATACATCTATGGCGGCAACATTTTCACTGGCTTGTGAACCATCAAAGGATGCCAGTTTTGCAATCCTTTCCTGTTCCTTCTGTAGCTTAATCAGAGGAAAATCAGTGCTGAAATCTGAAAAGAAGTGATCATTAAAATTTTCTACGATTCCATTGGATATTACAATTCCATCATTCCTCAGCCTTTTCTCTTTCTGATTGACTCCCAGTGCATATTTTCCTATGCGCCTGTCGGTATGCACTACCCTATAGCACGGAATTCCATCCGGGTCTGAATTAATTGATAGCATATATCCAACAGCCCGTGCAGCCCTTATATCACCCAGTGCTCTGGCTAATTCGCCGTATGTTGTGATACATCCCTCCGGAATCTGCCTTACTAAATTATAGAAGTATTCATAAAGATTTATATGTGTATACTTTAATTGCATGGACTTCTATGTAGTATCTCTATAAATTTTTATTGAAATATAATAATTCATTTAAAGAATCATTTACTCATAAACTTTATATTTTAAGCTTCAATAGCCATATCAATGTTTGAATCTTTCTTCTACAAAGTCGGGAAATATGTCAAAAAGAATAGGAAAAAAGTACTTGTATTCTGGATTATCGCCTTTTTACTCATGGCATATCCAGCTACCCTGATCTTTACCGATACTTCTTACAATCTTACAAATTCACTTGTAACAAAAAATTCCCAGTCTTCCAAAGCCAATGATATACTTACATCACAATTTAATGATTCTTCAGACCCATCCATAATTATTGTTTCCAACCATACTTCGATTGATAATCTAACTGTAAGCAGAGAGATGTTGGAATTTCAACATTCAATGACGGCATATCTGAGAAGCATAAATATCGGTTATAATAGAACTACCAGTATTTTTACCGTTGAAAATCAAACTTTAACCGGGTATTCAAACAGCACATATAAGATTGAAAATGCAACCAGGGATTTAATTGAGTATACTCTGTTCTTGAAATCCAGTGGATATAATGTAACCTATGCCGTCTATAATATAACCGAACTTTCACCGGAACATTCTATGTATGATAAAATACTCGGTGAATTATTTCCTGTAAATTCAACTATTCCAGCTACGTTTGAGGAAAACGCATTCACTTTTGTAACATATGTAAATAACACAATAAAGAATATTTCAAACAAAGCAGGAATAGAAAATTACACTGTAAGCCTTGTTAATTCAAGCCAGATATATTTAATTAATAATGTAAAGCCGCTTGCCAACCCGCTTATAAAAATTAATGTTCCATATTTCTCAAACTATCTTTATTCACTTTATAATAATTCCGGACTAAATTATACAGCTTTTGTGAAATCCATAATAAACAATACAACATATAATCATTATCCGGTCCTTCCATCATCCTATGCATCTTCTTCTCTTATAAATCCTGGCAATTCTACACTTATCATGATATTTGACTACAAAACTAATATAACTACTGCACAGCAGTCACACATAGAATCCATGGAAAAGGCATCCAGTTCTAAAATTTCTAATAGTTCATATTACCTTGCTGGTTCAACCGTTGCCAATAATCAGCTGGCAAATGAGTCCATACACGGGCTTATTGTTGCCCTGATAATAGGCATAATAATATCTATTTTCATAGTCGGAATATTCTTCAGATCTCCTGTGGCTGCCTTTCTTCCATTCCTTATTTTTGTATTTTCATCAGTTATAGGGGCAGGAATAAACGGACTACTTTACAAATACGTGTTCCACACCACAATTTCATTTATAACTCCAACGTTGTTACTCATATTGGTTCTGGGGATAGCCTCAGATTATACTGTTTATATTCTCGCCAGGTACCGCAGTGAGATAAGGGCCAAAAATCCGGATGCCATTCCAGAATCATCTAAATGGGCGGGCCATGCAGTATTTACATCCGGAACAACGGTGGCAATTTCATACCTGATTTTATGGATATCAAATATACCGATATTTAGCGATGCGGGTCTTACCAACGCAATCGCTGCCGTAGTAACGATCATACTGGGCAATACATTTTTGATAGCCATACTGGCACAGTGGGGAAAGAAGGCCTACTGGCCCCATAAAATGGAAGAAGGAAAAAAGCTTCCGTTTGAAAAATCCATGGAAAAGGTTGCACATGTAGCCCTTAACAACAAAAAGAAAATAATAGTTATACTTATCGTGGTGGCTCTGGCTGCACTGTTCATATACTCAACAACTCCAACAAATATGGATGTCTTTGAGCTGATACCTGCTAGCAGTGGAGTACAGGCAACAACGGTAATAAACAGTTCACTACATTATGACCTATTCGATCCTGCCTATGTCATGGTCAATTTTACGGCCCCAATCCTGTGCACAAATAGTACAGGTGCCCTGCACTTCAACAGCACTGAGTACAATCAAACGCTTGCAATAGAAAATAAACTTGCAGGTTCTCCATATGTGCATAGTATATCTGGACCAGGTTACCCCTATGGGCAGGAGGTAAGTTATATAGCAATGGGATCATCAATATATCATGATTACTATGAAAATCAGACTGCAACTTACATAGGGCATAATAATAAATCTGTGGAAATAGTAGTTTATCTTTCCAATGTTGCATGGAGCAATCCATCAGCAAATTTTGTGAATAAGATGCCATCCATTGTATCGAATGTTGGCGGTCCTTCCGACTATAAAGCCTATGTCGGTGGCACAACAGAATACCTTAACAATGCATATTCATTCACATCCCATTCCTTTGATAATATGGTTCCAATTCTAGGAATAACAATATTTATAATACTCCTTATACAGCTTGCCTCTGCACTGACACCGGTGAGATTAATACTTATGGTGATGGCAGCAGTCATGATGGCTCTCTCCATTACGTACATAATATTCTACTACTTTCTTCATCTACCGGTAGTTATATTCCTACCACTATTCGTTTTCATTACATTGCTTGCCGTGGGATTAGATTATGATATCTTCATGATCACTAAGGTGCAGGAAAATATTGCAAAGGGAATGGACAACGATGAGGCCATTAAAAATTCCATAATAGAAAATGGTGGTGTTATAATAACCCTAGGATTACTGCTATTTGCAACATTTGGTGCATTATACTTCAGTGGCCTGGGCATCATAGAGGAAATAGGAGTAGGTCTTGCCCTTGGTGTATTAATAGATACCTTTGTCAGCTGGATGTTTTTCGTTCCAGTTATAATGGCTGTTATGAACAAATACAACTGGTGGCCCTCAAAGATCGGAAGCGAAGTACATAAGGAAAAATAATTATACGTTGCAGGACTACGGTAATATGAAAACATTCCTTAAGGTGATATTTAATAGCGAGGGTACAAAACCCAGTGAAGTAGTAGGTAGATTAAGGTCCCTTGGATTCTCACTTATAAAAGGAGAACAGGATATGGTATACAACTGGCCCGATTCAGCAACGGCAGATGATGCAATATGGTTTGCCGACAAAATACAGGCAACACTTCAGGGTTTTAACGTCTACTTTGAATTAGAAACAATGGATTAATTTTTATTTTTCTGTTTATTGTACGGTATTCGTCTTATATTTCCACAGTAAGAACAGTGTATAATAACAGTCTTATTTTTCATTGTGATCCATATATTTTTATAAGGTGCCTTGCATTTTTTACAGTACATTCTCTTTATATCTCTGTCAATTATTATATTCATCCTCATTCCTATTTTTTCCATTATGGATATATATCTTTTTGCAAGTTCTATATTATCTGTCTTCATGGCCTCAGAAAATAACGTCCTTATTCTTTCCCTTGATATGTTAATGAGTGCTTTGTCCTTCATTTCATATAAATATTTATTAATATTATAAATATTGCCACTGATGATTAAATTCATTGTCCTCGATGTGGACGGAACCATAACAGATCAAAATAGAATCCTCAACCCGGAGGCCATTTCCTGCATAAGAAAAGGAGTAGAAAAAGGCATCCAATTCTCCCTGGTAAGCGGTAATGTAATACCTGTAATGTACGGTTTAAAAACATTTTTGGGGATAAACGGCCCTGTATTCGGGGAGAACGGTGGCATAATGTATTATAATGACAAGATAGAGAAATTCTTTGACAAATCAAGGCCTTTCAATTTTCTTGAGTACATCTCAAAAAATTCCTCTGTGAAACCTTATTTCACAAATCAGTGGAGGGAAACATCTGCGGCATTTTCAATGCACCCGGAAGACGAAAATATGGTAAGGAAAGAAGCAGAGAAGTGGCAGCTGGAAATAGTAGATAGTAAGTTTACATGGCATATAATGAATCAAAAGCAGAATAAGGGCTATGCTCTGGAAATATTAATGAAGACATTTAATCTGCAATGGAATGAAATTCTTGTAATTGGTGATTCAGATAACGATAATGCAATGTTCAAACTTCCTGTAAAGAAAGCATGCCCTTTCAATGCCACTGATTCAATAAAATCAATGAGCGATTATGTATCAGACAAATCATATGGATATGAAATAAGGGATGTAATGAATAAATTCAATTTACTGTAAAGGTTCAAGGTCCTTTACATATTTCCCAGTTCTATCATTTATTAGTTCTCTTTTCTCTATTACCGGTTCTCCCCTGATTACAACATCGTCGGGGAAAATTGCGTCGAAGCCATTAAATGGAGAACCCGGGTTTTTTGAATGTAACTTATAATCATTTATCTTTTCCATTGAAGAAAAATCCACCGAGATAAAGTCTGCATAATTTCCGATCTTTATCTCACCCTTCCTCAGATTAAACAGTTTAGCAGGATTAAGTATACAGGTTTTATAAAATATATCAAATGAAACTATTTTTTTATGTACCAGTGCAAGAATAAGGGGGATTCTCGTTTCAACTCCGATAATACCGGATTTCGCGAATTCAAATTCTTCCTTGTCCTTTATAGTATGTGGTGCATGATCCGAAGAAACAATTGCAAAATCTCCAGATTTAAAATTCTGAAGCAGTTGCCTCTGTGTTTCAGGTGATCTAAGAGGGGGATTTACCTTTCCATATGAACCAAGGGGCATATCATAATTTAATAGCATATGGTGTGGTGTAACTTCTCTGGTATATGGTATATCTACATAGTGTGTCATATGTGTAATTACACCCTTCCTGAAATGCATATTTACAGCATTATTTATTGCTATGTCCTCACATTTCTCTGGCCTTACAACTGAATATTCCTTTAGATTTCTGGCTGTGCCATTATGATTTTTGAGGCATGCACCATCCTCTGCATGGAAAAAGACCGGAATATCCATTGCATTTATAGCTTCAATACCGGATTGGCTAAAACTCTGCATACCTTCAGCATTCGTTGTTTCCCCCATGTAAATCTTTATTCCAGACGATTCCTTTGATATAATCAGCGCATTGTTTCCTGTAAAATTCGAATAGAGACCGAAATCGCAGAATGCTTTCCTTCTGACTATTTCCAGTTTGTCCTTATAGGATGAATAGTTATCTATTTTTATTCTGTTGTTAGGCATATCGAAAATAGTTGACGTGCCCCCATAAATAGCAGATATGGTTCCAGTAGCAAAATCTTCCTTATCAGTTTCTCCTGGGTCCCTGAAATGGACATGCGTGTCCGTACCTGCCGGAATTATAGCATGCTCCATCATTCTCCTCTTTCCTCCTATATGTTTTTTAATTTCTGTAATTATTCCATTTTCCACGCCTATATCCAGTTCCTGAAATGAACCATTATAAAGAAATCTGCCAGAGAATACCTGATCATGCATACATGGTTATTGCCTGTGAATTAAAATATATTCCCTTTCCTATCGAAATAGTTATATTAACAGTTTAAATAAGTAACAATGAAGGAAAAGAGAATATTTGATTACGTTAGAAACGTAGATTCAATATTGATAATGAATGGTGGTGAAAACCAGATAGATAAAACCTTTTTTTATCTTGCAGGTGCAAAATCTGGCATATTTGAAGGTTCAATTCTTCACGTTAAACCTGAGAAGGTAACAATCATCACATCGGCTCTGGAGGAAGAGGCTGCCAGAGAAACAGGTCTCGATGTTCTGGTCTATAAAAATACATCTGAGAGGAATGAAATGGTTAAAAATGCTTTCAAAAACGATGTCAATGTTGGTTTGAATTATTCTGCACTGACACTGGATCTCTATAAGCAGTTAATGAAATTAATACCTGATAAGGAATTTATTGACGTGTCTCAGTCCATAGACGAGGCAAGAAAGATAAAGGAGGAAAGCGAATTAAAGAACCTCAGGGAAGCTGCTAGAATCGCCAGTGACTCATTTGAAGATTTTACAAAAACATTGAGAGAGGGAATGACCGAATCGGAACTCGCCGCAAATATAGTTTATGCCATGATGAAGAATGGGGCATCTGGCGAGTCCTTTAAAACTATCGTTGCTTTCGGTAAAAATTCTGCCATACCTCACTACTCACCGGGAAATGCAAAATTGAAGAAAAACGACTTTGTACTCATGGATTACGGTGCTCTCTATAACCGTTACTGCTCTGACACAACAAGGACAGTGGTTTTTGGCAGGGCAGACGAAAAGCAGAACGATATATATGAGACTGTAAAACTTGCACAGGCAGAGAGCAAGAAGGCATTAACATCCATGGCAAATGGTAAGGACATTGATAAAATAGCCCGTGATATTATAGATAAAAAGTATCCGGGGAAATTCATTCATAGCCTTGGGCATGGTGTTGGCCTTGATGTTCATGATCATCCTGCTCTTTCTCCAACACTTGATTTCATACTGAAACCTAACATGGTTGTTACCGATGAACCAGGAATATATATTCCAGGATTCGGAGGTGTTAGGATCGAAGATGACTTAATTATCAAGAAGAATGGTCATGAGGAAATAACCACTGCAACCAGAGAACTTCTGGAACTGTAAAAATGATAACCTCAAATTTTTTTGTTGACTTTAAATTTATAGGAAATCCCCAAAACATAGACAGTACTGTAAATTCACTGGAAATAGACAACAGAAGGTCTGTGAGGGAGGCATTAGACTATCTTGAAGGCCTTATAAGAAAATACAGCGATAATGAAGCTTACAGCATTACACTGGGCAAGAAAGCATTTGCCATAGTAATGTGGATGCTTCGCTACATAGATGAAAGTGGGCTTACTTCAAGATTTGTAATAACACAGAGAGATGTGTTTGAGAAAGAACTGCATAGAATTTCCAGGGAAAACAATGAAAATATTATTTTCTATTGCGATAGTTCTGGGATAGAGGCATCATCGGAAGGCAACAACTTTAAGATTCCATTCGATTTCTTTATTAAAAATAACAGGAAGTTATCGGGTTATAAATACAGGCTTGTCTACCAGAAGTTGAAGGATGGCATCATAGAGGTCAGTAAGGAACAGTTTATACATTTACTAAGGGAGGATTTTGTTGTGAAAATAATGGGTATATACAGTGAAATGTCTTCCGGAGAGTCACAGAATATATTCAGGAAATATCTCGGGCAGTTGGACCTCGTAAAGAAGGAGTTCCTTGAAATAAAAGCTAAAAGCACAATATCCCTCGGAGATGTTGATTTTACTATGTTTCCACCTTGTATTAAAACCTATATTACACAGATGAGGGACGGGGAAAATCTTGCACATCTTGCTAGATTCACCCTTGTTAGCTTTCTTCATAATGTGGGGATGACCAATGAGGACATGATTGCACTTTTTAAAACCGTTCCGGACTTTAAGGAGGATTTGACCACATACCAGGTAAATCATATAACAGGCATAATTTCCGGCACCGAATATTCACCACCGAAATGCGCAACACTGAAATCCAACCATTTATGTTTTATGGGAGATGATCCATTGTGCCCCAAAATAAAACACCCCATGCAATACTATGAACGGAAGAAGAAAGGAACATATAAAACAAAGAACAAATGAAAGTATATTGTTACAATAATTTTTCTTCTATAATCTTTATCAATGTCGATTTCTTTATATCTCCATCGATCACAAACATTTTAGAATCTTCAAATGGAATTCTCGGGTAACGGGCATCTCTAACCTCATACTTTAAGTTGACGGATTTCAATATTTGCTCTAGTTTTGCATCGGAATAATTTTTTGCCCTTTCCCTGCTTATTCTTCTACCAAGTTTCCGAGAAATTCCTGAATTGAAATACTGTGAATATAAAACTATCATTTCACTAATACTGCGTTTACAATTCCGTCCTGACCGGGCCTGGATGTAATTCTTGCATTTCCCTCGTCTGTGGATATTATTGTTCCCCTGTTCATTATGTTTCTCTGCACATAATGCGGATCTGCATTGTTTTCCTTTACAGTCAGTATCTTAAGTTTCTTTGTAGTTTTATCCTCTGGATTGTAAATATTTGCATACTGTTCCTTCAGAAGAAGAAGCTTTCTGTTACCGCCCATTGTTCTGATAGTTCGGCGTTCAGTGTCACCTACCTTCGTAAATGAAGGCTCTCTTCCGAGCTCATATCTTCTCTTTGAATGGCTCCTCCTTAATTTTCCACCAGTAAATTTCTTTGTGCTCTTACCCTGATAAATTGTCATATAATCCCTAATTTAATGTAATTATATAAGTTTATTTATTTAAAATAGCAATAATTAGCCCGGAATTTATATCCGAATTAAAGATAAACAACCCTCCAATATTTTTATTTTAATAAAAAATACAAAAAATAAAAATAAACATATGTAATGTTTATCAGTTGTGAATAGATATTCAATAATATTTAGAAATATAAAGGGTGTCTGGCATCTTATTATAGTTGTAATAGTATCATCTCTTGCATATGCCTATTTGAGACTCCTTGTACCCTTATATATCGGTGATTCAGTAAACTATCTCGTGGCCCGTAATTATGCCATAATACTCCACTTTGCACTGCTGATATTCGCTGTAACGGTAGCATCATCTGTATTCGATTTTCTTATCGACTATCTATCAAATAAGGCAAGCCAGAAATTTGTATATAACTTAAGAAAGAATGAATTTCATAAACTACTATCAAAAAATTACGAATATTTCAATACAAATTCAACTGGAAATATACTTTCGAAATTTACAATGGATATAGAAACACTGAGAAGACTTGTTAATATGTCCCTGGCAAATCTATTCAGTGTAACATTCCTCATAATTATAGCAGGAATAGAACTTACCCACCTGTACTATGGTTTCACAATCATATTTTTTATTGTAATAGCACCTATAATTTACTTTACCGTTGTAATGCAGAGAAAACAGAGAACATTCTGGAGATCCCTGAGAAATAAATATGGAAAGATGAATAATATAATAAATCAAAATATTATAGGAAACAGGGTGGTAAGAAGTTTCACTGCAGAGCAGGAAGAAATAGATAAATTCAACGATTCAACAGATTCATATTTCCAGGATTACAGGGGTATTGCCGGGGTAAGATCTATTTATAATCCTCTTTTGACGCTGCTACTTAGCCTTGCTATAGGATTTGTTCTTATCTACGGCGGTATTGAAAGCATAAATTCCGTTATCTCTATTGGAAGTGTAATCGCTGCGGTCAATATATTTACACTTGTTCTCAGGCCAGTGAGGTTTTATGGCCGGTATATATCTTTTTACGAGAATGGAATGGCAAGCCTTGATAGAATAAATTCAATAAATAGCGATGGCTTCGAGATTACCGGTAAACTTACTCCGGATATACAGGGAAACATAATACTTGAAAATCTGTCGTACAGTTCAGGGAATACAGATATACTTTCTGATATTAACATGCAGATAACAAAAGGTGAACGAATCGCCATAGTGGGAGAAACCGGTTCAGGTAAGACAACCCTTGTAAATATTATCTCAGGATTGTATAAAAACTATACAGGCCATGCTTACCTGGATGGAAATGAATTGAAAGATATAGATGATAAAATAATAAGAGAAAAAATAGGAATAGTTTCACAGGATGCTATACTATTCTCTGGAACAATAAGATATAATATAACAATGGGAAAAGACTACACGGATCAGGAGGTTAAAAACGCCGCTAAACTAGCAATGCTTGATGATTTCATAGAAAGTCTTCCATCGGGGTATAATACCGCTGTCGGGGAGAGGGGAATTACGCTCTCAGGTGGACAGAAGCAGAGAATTGCCATAGCCAGAATCATAATCAGGAACCCTGAACTAATCATATTTGACGATTCAACTTCTAACCTGGATGCTGATACTGAAACACGGTTTCTGGATAGCATAAAGGAGTTTATAGCAGGGAAAACGACCATAGTAATCAGCCATAAACTTTCATCTATTATGCTTGCAGACAGAGCGTTTGTAATTGCAAAGGGAAAACTCAGGGAGGAAGGAAACATTTCGGATTTAATGCACAGGAATGGCTACTTCTCAGATTTATTCTCCGGAAGATTCAGGGGTGATAGCATTGAATAAGTATTTTATAAGGTTGATAAAAGAGGTTCTTTCCTACAAGCGAAACTCAAGCATAATAGTTTCCTCAATACTTGTATCCTCTATAATCGCCATGATCGGGCCTTATCTGATTGGAATAGCAACAGATTCAATAATTTCACTGAAATTCAAAATTTTAATAGTGCTGGCTGTAACATACCTTGCAATATACATTCTGAACTACTTTGCTGAAAATAGGAGAACAAAGTATATGATGAACACATCTCAGGAAGTTATCAAAAATTTGAGGAACAGGGCATTCAAAAAGCTTCAGTATGTTCCGCTTAAATATTATTCTGGTAAGAATGCAGGTCAGATAATAAGCAGGATTACCAATGACGCTGAAACACTATCTGATTTTCTAACATTCCAGCTACCTCAGGTTGTTGCCGGTATAGCTGGAATTATCGCCTCAATAATTATAATGGTATACCTGGACACGGTTTTAACGCTTTATGCTGTCATTATAATACCAATGCTTCTTGCAACAATAATGCTTATGAACAAAAAAATTAAGTTTAATTATTTAAGTGTAAGAAGAAGAATAGCAGAGCTTACAGGTAATGTTGGGGAATCCATAAATGGTATAAAAGCAATAAAAAGTTCCGGAACCGAGGATATATTCAATAATAACTTTGAGACAGTTAATTCTAATAACTACGATGCAAATGTTAAGGCGGTGAGATTAACCTCTATTTTCTCAAGTATAGTTCAGATCATAGAGGGGCTTGGTATAATGGTAGTTCTTTATGAAGGCGGTACTGAAGTTTTCGGAAAAATAATAAGCATAGGAATCCTGGTTTCATTTATAGTCTACGTTCAGAGCTTCTTTAACCCCATAGTCCAGCTTTCCCAGTTCTATAATTCATACCAATCTTCATCAATTGCCATAGAGAGAATATATAAAATAATAGACGAGGATGTTGATTATAATACCGGTGGAAGCAAAACACCCACTTTCAACAATGAAATTTCATTTGAAAACCTTTCATTTGCATACGATAGTGAGAAAATAATCAACAATATTTCCATGGAATTTAAGAAAGGTCAGAAAGTCGCCATAATCGGCAAAACTGGCGCAGGAAAAACAACACTCTCCGGGCTTATTCTTAATTTTTATAAGCCAACTTCAGGATATATTGCCATGGATGGGACTGATATAAACGATTTCAACACACTGGAATACAGAAAACTCTTCGGTGTTATTTTACAGGACCCCTTCCTTTTTGAGGGGACTATTCTGGAAAATGTACGTTTTGCTGATTCTTCTATTGCTGAAGATACTGTGGCAGAGAAAATACATGAACTCGGATTGACCAGCATTCTGGGTCCGCTGGGATTAGATGCCGAGGTAGGGGAAAGGGGAACAAACCTCTCTGAAGGCCAGAGGCAGGCAGTGTCAATACTCCGTGCATCTGTAAATAATCCACAGATTATCATAATGGATGAGGCAACATCACAGCTTGATTTGAAAAACGAAGGCATAATTCAGAGTGCTATTTTTAAATTCATGGAGGGAAAGACAATAATAATTATAGCGCATCACCTTGAAACTATTGTAAACTCTGACTATATATATTACATCGATCGTGGACGTGTACTGGAGGAAGGCACACCTGAAGATTTAATGAATAACGGTACCAGATTCTATGATTTATACCTGAAGAATAAGCTCTTAATATAAATTACCGGTCTTTATTATTATCCGGTGATGGTATTTTGGATAGTTTGCCTTTCACTTTATCCGCGTCGTAACGGTGATCGAGCTCGGCCATTTTTTCTCTGTATGCATCTTCAAGATTAAAATTCAGATGATCAGCAATTGCTAGGCAGGAAAAAAATATATCTGAAACCTCATTTTTTATCATTGTATAAGATTTCTTATCCGCCCTGTTAATGATGCCACTCTCAAAATTTTTATCTCTCCACAGGAATATTTCCATCAATTCATTTGATTCTATAGAACAGTTCATTGCTAAATCCTTTAATGTGTGGAACTGTCTCCAGTCTCTTTTATCTATAAACTTTCTGGCAATTTCCTGTAGCTCTGCTAGATCAGACATAATAAAGAATAACATTGTATAATATATAATTATATTTAAAATTGTAAAAATTATCTTAATGAAGGCTATAAATATAGTTATAATCATAAATTATATATAAAATATAAACATTGTTTATTATCCCATCCCATAAATTTATAGATATACTGAAATGATTAAACCGTATGATTTATATGTAATATACTTATAATCCTTTCTATTCAATAGCGAAAATTATTTATAGTATTTACTTCATAATTATAATACTGATAAATCCTGTTATCCTGCTCCTTTAAAGTTTTGAATGTATACCTTTATCTCGTCATATTTAATATATAGAAACATTTATATATTAATAAGTTATAAGTTTTTAATGAATAAAATTAAGTTGTTTATAGTAGTAATAATAAGTTTTGTAATGGTCATGTCAGTTGCATCCGGGGTATTGAATGATTCTACAGGAATAAATTCAGGTACACCAGACTATCATTCTGCAATTAGTGGAAAATTATATCCTACACAGAATACTACTGTAAAGGGATTTTCATATGATGGAAAAGTTCCTGGCAAAACGGAACTGCATTTTGTTGTTTATGTTCCATTAAAAAATGAATCTACTTTAAATTCACTGGTAAATCAGGTCTCAACACCAGGTACACCTTTATTTGGCAAAACTATGAGTTATCCACAGATAGAAAAGGAATTCATGAACACCAAGGCTTATGATCATGATTTAAATGAATTAAAAAGTGATGGATTTAAAATAATATCCGCAAGTAACCCTGTAATATCCGCTGAGGGTACTGAGGCACATATATCACAGTATCTGGGCATGCACACAAATTATTACAGTAATGGAACAGCTACTTATTATTATGGATTTGGAACGCCAACGTTGCTTGACACTGAAATAATGGTGACTAATATATCCAGCATTGTAATGGCACATCCAACCACATTAGTTGGTGAAAAACAAATTGCTTCATTGTCAAAAATTGCACAGAAGCAGAATGAAACACTACCATTGGTTGGTTATTCCCCCAAATATCTTGAAAACGTATACAATGCTACAACTATGTACAAAAAAGGGTATAATGGCAGTGGTCAAACAATAGGGATACTTGATTTTGGTGGTGATCCTTATATAAAAGCCCAGCTATCTTACTATGATAAAGAATTCAATATAAGCGCTCCACCACACTTTAATATAGTTCCTATCGGTCCTTACGAACCTATATTCGGAATACTTTCTGGTTGGGATGGAGAGATAAGTTTAGATGTTGAATCCTCCCACACAATGGCTCCGGGTGCTAACATAACACTGTATATAGGGAATTTAGATTGTGATTTTGCACCTGTAATATCATTCATAGACTCCCAGGATAAGGTAAATGATCTATCACAGAGCTTTTCTGTACCTGAATCCGACTTAACTTCCTCAGGTGCATATTACACATGTGAACAGGTAACCAATGAAATGTATGCAGTAGGTTCACTGGAGGGAATAACATTTTCAGCATCGAGTGGAGATGCAGGCGCAAGTGGATACAGCACGGGCCCACTTGGGACTGTTGGTTACCCGGCAACATCACCATATGTTACCTCCGTTGGTGGAACCAGTACATATCCGGATTTCAATGGCACTGTATTATCCTCGTTCTACCAAACAGCGTGGTCTAACTATGGCTTTGTTCCTCCAGAGATAAATTATGGCGGTTCAACCGGAGGAGTAAGTTATACACAGCCTATAATGCCCTATCAGAATTCATCCATAATTCCAAAAGGATTCCCAGATGGAAAAACCGTTCCAGACCTTTCATTTGAGGCAACTGTGTTCCCCGGCTTCCTATACGTCATGCCGGGAAATGTAACAGAAGTTACAGGTGGCACCAGTGAGGCAAGTCCTATATTAGCAGGTTTGATAACACTTGCAGACCAGGAAATAGGACACAAAATTGGTATGATCGAGCCCTCATTATACTATTTGGGCGAACACGATTATAAAAATGTCTTCATACCGGTCACCTTCGGTGATAATATACCATTTACAGATCATTATGGATATAATCTGGTAAATGGATGGGGCTCACTTAATATTTCTGCCTTCGCACAGGCATATAAAAGCATGCCATCGTTAAATCAGCTATCAATACTTGTAAGCAGTGAGTACAATAATCCTGCAAGGGCAAATCTATCAATAAATGAAACTTCTCTTTCAGAATATCAGGCCGGACAAACAGTAATGGTATGTGCTTATATTAATAGCAGCTCTGTAATACAAAATATGACAGATTATTCCAACAATGTTGTAACCGGAACTTTCAATGTATCACTTGTTACATTGTCCGGAAATATCACGACTATGAAAATGACATATAATTCTACACTTAAAGCATGGGAAGCAAATGTAACAATTCCATCTGGCATAAGCGGACCATCATATTTTGAAGTTTATGGCCACAACGGAACCAAGAATGGTATGAATGTAGCTAATATATTTATTGGCGATTTTCTGAACATTCTGGCACCTGCTGCAGCCGAACCATGCTCAACAAATGCCCCTAGCGGTTTATCAGTTGAAGCCAAGATGTCCTATCTTAACGGCACCTTGGTCCAGGGTCAGAATACATCCATATCTATGTATTCCTACTCAATAATGAACAATACATATTATAAGGTTTATACAACAGAATTATATGCTATAAATACTACAACTTTTACATATGCAAAGAATGCAACGGTTTTATTGGGTAATATACCAGCAACATCAAAACTTCCTGATACTGTTTCCATAATAAAAGGTGTTAGTTCATATGCATATCTTCCGTTTATGAATGGAGCATATTTACAGGACTCGCTAATACTCGGTCCAAATGTTGTTGAACCAGGCGCAGTTGGGGCAGGGCAGTATATAGACATTGAAGGAGCTGTAATAACACCATATAATGAAGCATCTGTCTTTGGGGAATTCTGCTCTAATATGACGTTCTCATTATATTCCCCAGCACACAAAATGATCAGTTCCGCAAAGTATAATATAATGGATAACTTATTTAATCCAGATGCTGTACCAGAGCTCTATGTGCCTACTACTGCATCACCAGGATTATATACAATACTTATAAATTCGACCTATTACAGTCATTCCAATGATGCATATATAAATGGATCATTCTATGGGCAGATATATGTTACAAACTCTATAACACCGAAAATTTCGGTAAATTCGGTAGCATACGAAGGTCAAAACGTGACCGTAACAGCTAATATCCAGTATCCAAATGGAACAGAAGTGAAGTACGGCATGTACGCAATGACGTTTTATCCCGCAATACTTGATAAGGAATATTATGACATGACTGAAAAAACACAGATAGCAATGAATTATAATTCAACATTAAATGAATGGGTAGCGCACTTTAAATTGCCATCTACGATGTCCGATGGGAGCTTCGGGATAAATTATGAGGGCCTATCAGTAGGGGTAGCCGAATTACCACCTGGATTATATAATGTGTACGTCTCCGGTGTATCTGCGAATGCATATCCAACTACAACTGCATACAGCGCTCAAAAATCATTTGAAATAGAGCCCTATATAATGTTACAGAATTCAAAAATATCAAACCTAAACCTAACCTATGGCCTTGCCTTACAGAACGATAAAATAAATTACAGAGGAAATATAACAGATTCAACACTGCTGGGTGATAATTATATAAATAATACCGTAATCTCACTATCTCATACGACTATCAAGGGAACATTGTATGTAAACAACTCATTGTTATACCTGAATAACTCCATAGGATCAAATCTTATGTTAAATAATAGCACAGTAATAATGACATCCAGCTATGTAAACAGTATAAATATGGTATCATCGAGGTTAGTTGCACAGGACTCTTCATATAAGACCGTTTCCCCTGCACATCCTGAAATAAATATAGTATCACCGGTCTACACCAGTACGTATACCGGGGATATAACATTTAATGTAAATGTTAGTGGTACAGATATCGCATACAGTCAGGTTTACATGGATAATCATATGATATATAATACAACGAATAGCATAATAAAATTCAAATATAACACAGCTTCACTTCCTGATGGAACATACAATATAACAGTAAAAACGACACAAAATGATGGATTGGTATCGTACAATTATACATCTCTAAATGTAAACAATACATTGCAAGACCAGTCACATAATATAAATAAGTTAAAATCTAGCAATGCAGTTACGGATGATATAGCATATACCGGAATTGGTTTAGGTGGATTAGGGTCAGCCCTTGGAGTGCTATCTATATTTAGAAGAAGGAAATAAACAATTATAAAACTTTTTATATATTTTTTGATCAGTTTCATAGATTATTTTTATTTTATTTTTATTTACATTGCATAGGAATGGTAGATTTTAATTCAGCATTTATGTGAGATTAATATTTCTTCTAATAATCCTATCTACTTACTATTTTTAATTATTATATACTTCATCTAAACACATCTTCGAGTGTATACTGATTTCTGATGCCGGCATGTTCATAAATTTTTTCTAAAACCACTGCAATTAAAGCCATAAATATAATCCAGGTCGAAAACCCGAGAAGCAATGAATTTATATTCATGGTAAAAGCATAATAATTCAACATCGGCTTTCCGAGAATAGAGTACATTGACAGTGAAAACTCCTCATTAAACGGAGAATAATAGACAAGGCTTTGAGAAGGTTCTCTGAAAATCTGAAGGCCGAGCACAAAAACAAACACAAGTATCATGGGTATCTCCGCAGCGAATCTCAATGCCTTTACCTGCCTGAGTAATATAAAAATATATGCCATTATAATTCCGAAAGTTATGTAAAAAATGGAAACAAGTGCAATTATTATAATTAAAAGAGGAATATTTTTTATACTAACCGAATCGAACCTCCATTTAAACACTGCAATGGATACTATTATTGCAAAGGCTGCAACTGAGAAACCAAAAGAGATTGATGATAATAGATTTGATGCAGAGACTTCGTAGGATTTAACCTTATCAAATCGTGTAATATAAGGAATAGATAAATTCATCGATACAGTATAAAATATGATGGATGTTGATGCGACGCTCACACCGAAAAGGAAAATAAAGGACATATAGGAAGCTTCAACGCCGAGAATATCAGTTTTATCCGGGGCAGGAAAAGCAAAAGCATATATAAAAATCCATACAAGGACAAATCCAAAACTCCAGAATAAAGATGTCTTATTTCCAAAATATGATTTTATGCCCATCCTGAAGAGAGTTCCTATCATTTATTCCACCTCATAAAGATATAGCAAATCATCCAGTTCTTCAATTGATCTGCAATTTTCAGTGCTTTCGGAAGTTAAATAACTGCTTTTTCCATCATTTATTATTTTTATGGATTCATTATGAGGTTTGACATGGCTTATATACATCGAAAATATATTCTTTCCCGGCGCTATTTTCCCATACAGTTTACCATTAATCATTATACTCAGTGTAGATCTTTCTATTCTTTTAATCAGGCTCAGGTCATGGGATGTTATTATAAAAGCCTGATTTTTTGAGTTTATTAAGTCTATAAGCAATTTAATTCTTCCCGGATCGACATCACTTACAGGCTCGTCCATCACAGTAATTCTAGAGTCAGATGCCAGGGATACAATATTATTCAGCATCCTTTTCTGGCCAGAAGAAAGTTTTGAAATTTTTTTCTTTATAATACCCAGAAGATTAAAATATTCCAGTAATTTTATTCCACTTTCAGGATCTATGCCTTTTAAATTTAGATGGTATTTGATGTATTCATTCACCTTCAAATCGCCCGGTATGTGCAGGGCATCCTCTAAATTTGTTGATAAATGGGTGTATTGACTCAACTTATCAACGTCTTCTCCCTCAATCTCTATCATATTTTCAGTTTTTAAAATACCTAAAATACATTTTAGAAGTGTTGTTTTACCTGAACCGTTTGAACCGATAATTATATTCTTTTCATTGCCAATCAGGTTGAAGTTGATTTCATTTAAAACATGCTCATTTTTGTGATAGAAATATTCCAAATTTTTGATCTTTATCAAATCCATAATATTGTATTGAAAAGCTGTTAAAATAATATCAATACAGTTCAATTTTTGAACTAAATAAAAATAAATATAAATCATAGGTATTATTATTAAATGGACAATCTTGATTCAGACAACATTATAAAAATAAATAGAAGAGTATTAAATTTTGAGCGATTTATGATACGGAGAGCATATGGTTTATATTATCTGGTATGGGCCATTGCAATTCTGGAATTTCTGGGTGCTCCTGTAATAATCCTCCATTATTCTTCCAGTTTGACTGATTTTATTATCATATACATAATAGGCTATATTATAACTGTATTTACGGGCGTAACGCTCTCAAGAAATATATTCTCAAAGGTTTTTAAGGCATATAAATTTATAAATGGGGCAACATATAAAGGTGCCAAAAAAATTTATTATTTGTATGCTGTAATGATAATTATAATAATAATCATATTTTCATATTTCTTTCAGAAGTCTTTCTTTTTTCAGGGTTTGTATGTGTACATTATCAATGGGTTACTGTTTGTGTTTGGATTGCAGTTATTCAAGTTTATCAAACTTACCTTTGAAAAAATTCCACCAGAGGGATATATAGCCTTTTATACCTATAATATAAGTGCTGCAGGAAGTATTTTGTTTTTTATAATATCATCTGAAGTCTTTAAAACCCTAGTCTACTATTCTTTCGTTCCATGGATAGTGGCACTATTTGGCTGGTTATTCTCCTCCTACTATGCAATCTACCATGCCCCGGACGAGGTAGTTAATAATGAGTGATATAGCTGATTTGAAACTATTACTTCAGGACGACGCCCTAAAATCAATGGTAAGAATTTTAATTCTAATTTCACTTGCAATAAACGATAAAATGTATTTTACAGATATCCTGGCATTAACGGATATAGGCAAGGGAAGCCTGAGCAACCATCTGGATATTCTGATAAAATATGGTTATATAACAGATAAAGATGTGTTTACACTGGGGGGACCTAGGAGAATATTACAAATTACCGAAAAGGGTAAAATGTTTTACCACAATTACACAAAAATAATTAGCAAGCTGAAATAGAAGTTGAGATAAAAGAGATTTGCTATAGGTCAATGCGGCAACCTTTCAGATGCCCGGGCAATGGAATTTTCTTTTATATCTCCTTGATACGCATGTATTCTTAATATAGACAATCTTATTTTTAAAATATCAAACATTTCCATAATAATAAATATCCTGCCATCTCACAGTGAAAATTTTGGTGTGTTTTATTCACGCCATGCACCTTTATAGTTATGCGGAGGGTCGGATTTGAACCGGCGAACCCCTTTGGGAACAGATTTTGAGTCTGTCACCTTTAACCTGACTCGGTAACCTCCGCTTTTTAATGTATAGCATTTATCATGTTATACAAAGCTCTATTATTGTTTATAGAACTTATAAACTCGATATTGCAGGACTGCTTAAAAATTTTAGCATTATAATTCTTATTATAGTAGAAAACATCCATCTGCATAAATAGGAATCATAAATCTCATTACATTCAATATTATATCGAGTTATGGAAATATGCATAACAATTGATGAAGACCATTGTAAGGAACTTTACAATTCACTGGTACAGGACAATAACGGTGATATTACCATGGAATGCAATAATAATAAAATATTAATTAAAATAAAAAATGTTAAAATTTCATCAATATACAACCTCATTGATGATATTATAAGAGATTATGAAACTTTTAAAAAAATAGAGGAATTATAAGTTTATTCCTCAATAGTCAAATTGAGTTTCTCAGTTAATTCCTTGTATCTGTTTCTGATGGTTACTTCGGTTACTCCAGCCACCTCTGCAATTGCTCTCTGGGTTCTTCTTTCACCGGTTATCAGGGAAGCTATATAGATTGCAGCTGCAGCCACTCCTGTTGGGCCTTTTCCAGATGTAAGGTCATTATCAATTGCCATTTTGAGTATTTCCTCTGCCCTCTTTCTGGCCTCCATTGAAAGTCTCAACTTTGAACAGAATCTGTTGACATAATCATCAGGCTTCGATGGAAGTATATTTAATTTCAGATACCTTGCCATTATTCTGTATGTTCTGCCAATCTCCTTCTTTTTCACTCTAGTTACCGATGCAATTTCATCCAGTGTTCTTGGGACATTTGTAATCCTGCAAGCTGCATATATTGAGCCTGCAACAACACCTTCAATCGATCTTCCTCTTATCATATTTTGTTTTACTGCCTTTCTATATATGACTGCAGATGTTTCTCTTACATCATTAGGTATACTCAGATTGGATGCCATTCTTTCAAGTTCCTGTAGTGCCTGTGAAAGATTACGCTCAGCCGCATTGGAAACCTTAATTCTCTTTTGCCATTTTCTCAGCCTGTAAAGCTGGGCCCTATTTCTGGTGGGAATAGATTTACCGTATGAGTCTTTGTTTTTCCATGATATATCTGTAGACAAACCCTTGTCATGTATTGTATACGTCATGGGAGAACCTGTTCTTGCCCTGCTTTCGCTCTGTTCAGAATCAAAAGCTCTCCATTCAGGTCCCTCATCAATATAACTGTCATCAATAACTAAACCGCAGTTTGAACATACAAGTTCTCCACGCTCATAATCTCTTACAAGCTGGGAGGAACCACATTCCGGGCATTTATCTATTTCATAAATATTTTTTTTCTTTTCGTTTGCCATATTTATCACCTTAACATTTTACATATATTTTCTGGATATCACTATCTTTCCCGGATATGTATGCAAGTGCATACGGATCTTTAACAGGTCCCAGTATTTTTGTAATTTTTCCAATAACGGCATCATGTTCATTAACAAGTTTGTTATGAAGCCCGATGCAATTATCGATTTTCAATAATATTTCATTATTGAAAGTATGAATTATTGTGCACTCACTTTTCATATCAATAAGTAAATACAATAATAGTATATAAATTTTCCGTAATATTATTAAAACTACCTGTTATCATATTAAAATATTAGTGCATAAACATGTATATTCAATGTTTTGCTTAAGTGTTATACAATTTATTGATAAATTTTTAAGCATATTTTTAGCTCGTAAATATAATAAAACTTTAATACTTGTGGTAATATCTATTTAATATTTGGGTGTATTTATGGAAACAGATGAAATAAAAAAATGTCCAGAATGTCACTCTACTCATCTGGTTAAAGATTATGATAGAGGAGAATTAACATGTTTCGACTGTGGCATCGTTATTGAAGATTCTTTAATAGATC
>JAJZZW010000004.1 GCA_021797385.1 Thermoplasmata archaeon
GCCTTTTGATGCTAGTGTAAATGAGTCAATTAAAAATATAAGAGATGAATGGCATTAGAATATCTTTAGATACCAATGTAATTCTGAATGTTATCAACAAAGAAGAATTATTTTTTGATTCATCCCGGCAACTATTAGATAAAATATCTGATGGGGAATTAGAGGGGGTAATTTCTACTGTTGTATTATCTGAGGTTCTAACCGGTTTTTATATGAATAATGATATCAAAAGCTCTAAAATATTCAAAGAATCTCTTATTGAATCACGTACTTTTATTATTATGCCTGTTGATACCGAAATTGCTGATCTGGCAGCCAAAATTAGATCTAAAGACAAAATAAAGCTCCCGGATGCCATAATTTTAGCAACAGCGATACTGAGTAAATCCACTTACCTTGTTTCCAGTGATGGCGATATCATATACAGAACGGATTACGGTATTAACATAGTTGATTCCAACGAACTAATG
This sequence comes from Thermoplasmata archaeon, assembly GCA_021797385.1. Next base: position 471 of record JAJZZW010000004.1, read on the forward strand.
AAAATAATTAATAATGGATAGAATCCCACAATAAACAATAATTGCATGCAGTGCACATAATAATATTGGATTATTCAAATATACTTCAACTGACGATATAAATTGACTTAGATTCATTGGAGTAATGGCAGTAATTTTGAATTTCTCTACAGGTAATACATTAATATCATTTAGTAATGCAAATACATGATCAATGATGATATACAGTTCAGGTACAGGAACGATGACCATTTTGTTTATCCTGATTACAATGGCTATAATTTTTCAAATATAAACAGCACTATACTATCATTGTTCGGCATAAATAATAATGGTATCTCACTGAAAAAAGAACTTTACAGCAATATTTCTGGATCAAAAAAAGTGGTGTTTTTCTATATCGATGGTCTCGGTTATGATAGCTGGAAAAATTATCTTGGAAATTATAAATCATTCCAGGAAATAAACAACTCCGGAATAGTATCGCCCATAACTTCTGTATTTCCATCTACCACAGCAGCTGCAAGTAATACAATAAATACCGGCCTGACTCCTGCAGAACACGGTCTATTTGAATGGAGGTTATACATTGAAAAGTACAATATGGTCATGAAAAGTCTGCCATTTATTCCTGCATATAAACAGGACAGGGCGCGATTTGCAGATTTAAAACCTGATCCATCTATCCTTTTTCATGGAAAAACTTTCTATGAAACACTGAATGAACATGAAATAAAATCATATGTAATATCCTTCGCGGACCTCTTGAAAAGCAGCTACAGCCGGATAATGTATTCAGGCGCAAAGGAAAGGAAGAGATATGATTTTCTCTTCGAGGGTTTTCTCATACTGAGAAAGCTGCTGAAAAAGGTGCATGAAAATTCATATATATTTTTCTACATAGAGGACCCCGATAAAATGGAGCACCGGTACGGTCCTGGAAGCCCGGAACATATAGAAGCACTGCGGTATATAGCATCAATGTTCAATGATTTATTCAGGGACCTTGCAGGCGAGGATATTGCAGTCATGATTTCATCAGATCATGGTTTTACTCCTGTTAACAAAAAAACATATGTTTCAGGAATCAGAGAACTCATGAAAATAAATAATGGAAGGGCAATACCGGAAACATGGAGCCCCAGGGACATGATATTGCACACAGATAGCCCGGAGGATATGAAAAATGTACTGGAAGAACAGCTTCATGGCAGTGCAGAAATTCTTACAGGAAATGAAGTCATCAAAACAGGCTTGATGGGCGGTAGCACTGTTCCGGAAAAATACATTTCAAGAATGGGAGATCTTTTAGTTCTTCCCTATTCTGGAAATACTGTATGGTACAAATATTATGATGACGATATTATAAAAGATCGTGGGATGCACGGTGGCCTGAGCAGAGAAGAAATAATAATCCCTTTCGCTTCTTTAAATTTAAAAGACATTAAAAATTATTAATAAATTATTTTGTATTTTTTACCAGGTTTTCGTAAACTGCCAGGAATTCAAGTCCCTTGTCTATGCCGCCGAAAATTTCCTCCTTTCTAACAGATTCAGCTGCTTTCCTCATTTTATCAGGATTTTTAATTCCTGCATTTCCTATCATAGCCTGGACACATCTGTTGATTCTAAGTGGACTGAGCTGGAATTTATACATTGTTTCTACTATATTTCTCAGATTGTCTATAATATACTGCCTTGACTCATCATTAGAGGACATGGCGACATAGAATGAATCCATATCCTGTTTCTTTGCCCTTCCAGATTGAATGAATTCCATGATAGCTTTATAGTTTTCGTCACCTTTGAGTGCGCCTGATGCCGTTATTGCTTTGGTTTTATCCTCATCACTTGATGTCTTTTCTATTATTTCCGCAAAATAGCTAAATTCATTATTTATTTTTGCCTGCGCAATCAGGAATGCAAGCCTGAAATCCGGTTCAACCTGACTGTATTCACTGTACTTCTTCAGGAGTTCCCTGCAGAAGTCATTATTTATATATGCCATTTTTGTATAGAGACCTGATAAGGATATCTTGTAGTTGAACTCATCCTTTTTATTGGTTTCTATGTAATCTATCTTGTCCTTCATGTAGAAATTGGCCAGATCCATGAAATATTTGTTTCCAGTTATATTATACAGTGACCAGAGTTGTTTGGATACTTCATCGATAACTATATTTTCATTTATACTGTAGAGCTTTTCGAGTCTTCTAACATACTGTGTCATGTTCAATTTTCCTGAAAGGAGGAATGCATAGAGATCATTTGCTATGCCCCATTTTTCCTCTGCCGTTATCTGTGAAAGATTCCTTGTTACAGTTTCATACATTGCATCATCGTAAAGAACCCTGTAAAACCCGTTATGTCCGTAATTCAGTGAGAGCACATCCCCGTTTATCTTCATTTCAGTGTTTTCCATGAGTGCGTTTTCCTCCTCGGAGAATCTGTTTATAAATAAGGGTATTTTCCAGATTGCACTTTTATTTCCTTCCAGGAAATAGAACTGGTTCTGTGTAATCTTCAGTGCATCATCAACTCTTTCAGTTGTCAGATAAGGGTATCCTTTCTGTGATATCCACTGTTCCATAATAGATGACACTCCTTTTCCAGATTCTTTTTCTATGGCATTCCAAAGGTCGGATCCGGAAGCATTCCCGTATGAAAACTCTCTGAGATAATTTCTCAGGGCCTTCATGAAAACATCCTTCCCAACATAAGCTTCTATCATCCTCAAAATATTGGAACCCTTGCCGTATCTTATTTCATATGATAACTGGGATACACCCCGTGGATCGGAAACATTGGCGTTAATGGGGTGGGAGTTTTTAAGTGAATCCATTGTATATGCACCATCTGTCTGGTCGAGCAGGAAATCCCTGAAAAACTTCCATTCCGGATCTGTATTGTCTACTGTTTTGAAAGCAAAGAATGTTGCAAAGCTTTCATTGAGCCAGAGATCATTCCACCATTTCATGGTAACAAGGTCGCCGAACCACATATGAACAAGTTCATGTGTAATTACCTCAGATGTCCTCTTATAGCTCCTGCTGGTGGTTGAACTATCTATATTAAGAAGGATTTCCCTGAATGTTATCGCTCCCCAGTTCTCCATTGCGCCAGCTGCGAATTCGGGCACAGAGATCAGGTTCAATTTGGGAAGCATGTAATCTATACCTGTGTACGTTTCAAGGTAATTTAATGATTTCTTTGCCACATCCACCGGATATCTCGAGGATGTTAAATGACCTTTCATAGCAGTGAGATAAAGTTTTTTCCCCTTATATGAATCTTCGAGTTCATCAAAATGGCCGACTCCAAGATAAACTAAGTATGTTGCCATTTTCGGCGTCTCTTCGAATTCAACCAGTTTCTTTCCATTTTCTATTTTTTCTAACTTTACCGGCATGTTTGATATGGCTTTTAAATCGCTGTCAATCTCCATGGAAATATCAAAAGTTGCTTTATAACCCGGATTATCGATGCAGGGGAATGCCCTTCTTGCATCTGACTCTTCGAACTGTGTTGAAAGTATATATTTATCCTCCGTTCCTGCAAGGTAAAAGCCCTTCAGGCCCCTGTCCACATCCGATGAAAATTTGACATCCACGGAAATGTCTCCCCCCTCTGTTGAGAAGCTCAATCCCCCATCATTAACTTCATATCTGGCGGGCTTACCGTTAATTTCTAGTTCCTGGATATTTATACTATTTGAATCAAATGTGACTTTTTTTTCAGCATCCTTGATTTTAACCGTTTCTTTTCCGGAGTATTTTTTGCCGGCAAAATCAACATTAATCCTTATTTTATAATTTAAAACTTCCATATCCGTTTATTTATGCACATTTAATAAATTTTGCGAGGTTGTACAATATAACCTCCCGCATCATGGAATGAGACTTCCTGCTTTAAAGGTTAAATAACACCATTGAATCCTGCTATATGGATAGCAGATATAGGTATACTTATCTGGGTCTGGCCTTTATGATAGTACTTTTATTTATACAATTTATACTGGGCATCTTCATAAATCTGTATGTAACATTTCCACCACTCAACAGCATATCACAGGTGGGCCCGGAGGTTTTCCCCTCAAATTACATAACAGTAATGTTTCATATGATGCTCGGGTTTCTCATTCTAATAGTTTCATTAATAATGATTCTCATGAGCTTCAGAATTGGCAGCGCAAAACTTCTTTTATCTTCAATAACATCATCTATTTTTGTGATCATTGCCGGTATCTCCGGGATATTATTCCTATTTAATGAATTTAATAGATATTCATTTTTGATGGGTATCTCTTTCATAATAGTTATAATGTCTGAATTTTATTATTTATATTCTTTAAAATCTATGGAAACGAAAGGGATGAAAAATTAAATTCGTTTATTAAAAATCTAAAAATATTACCTTTCCATTAAATCAACAGATCTCTTATACAGTATATCCCTTAAAAGAAGAAATGCCCTGAAATTTTCTGGATTGAACCTTTCCGAGAAACCTTCCATTCTGGACATTACCCTGTAATAATACAGTACTTCTATAGTTTTTCTGCATGCCCTGAAAGCCACACGGGAAGGCCTGCTTTCATTTAAAAGGATAGAATAATCCATTGCCCAGCCTTTTGAACCTTCCATATTTTCAAGGAAACCGAAATCCTTTGCCTTTTCACCTGTAATTATATAATTCTCCAGGGATTTTATGAATTCAAACATTTTTCTGTACTCATCTGAGTGTGTCTCATCCATTTTTATGAGCCTGCCTATTAACTCTGCTAGTTCATATTCTTTCATAAAATACATCTGTATTCCTGAATCATAATCTTCTTCCTTCTGATTTACACAGCAATGAAATTTTGGAAATTCTGTCATAATTAAAAAGTATATCATAAAATAAATATTTTCCGAATTATTGAGAATTAATATTCAGGTTATCTTATATTATGTAATATTTTATAATGATCAATTCCAAAATTTTTCAGGGTAATATCCATAAATTTATTCTTTACAGCATTAATATCATAAGATTTATTCTGAATTGCCTCCATTGAAGTCATTATTTCAGGTGAAAAATTGCAGGGATTTATGATTCCAAATTTTTTTAAATCGGTTGATACATTTAAGCCCATGCCGTGCATTGTGGTGAACCTATCGATTCCGAGCCCTATGGAGCATATTTTCTTATCACCGACCCAGACACCGGTCTTTTCATTAAGCATGGGAGTTCCCAAGATCCCATAGCAATTCAGCAATTCAATGACGGAATCCTGGATTAATTTTATCAACTTCAGGGCATCGAGACCTGATCTTTTCAAATTTATTATATAATATACCACAAGCTGGCCGGGACCATGATATGTCAGATACCCGCCGCGATTTATTTTTATTGCTCCGTCCAGATCTCCCCTGAAGTGTGAACCGGCAGTATAAACATCAGGATGCTGGAGAAAAATGAATGTATCATAATCTTTCTCTATATTAACCATGTTATGGATTTTTTTCTGAAAATCCAGCGCTTCCAGATAATCCACCATTCCCAGATCGTATATCATCCCGTGGTTATGAATGTGCGTTTCCATCTTATAATACTATATATGGAATTCAGTATTTGAAATTTCCATCTGGCAAATAACCGTCCAGGGATTCCTTGATATAAAAAAATATAGCAAAAGCATTTAAAATATATGGTATTAGTTAATCATGGTAAACATAAATGGCAAAATAAAGCAGATAAGTTATATTACTAAGGGTGTTGAAACAAAGGACGGGGCAGGGGTCCGGCTTAAAAGAATTTTCGGGGGGCCAAATACAGTAAACATAACAGATCCATTTCTTCTACTGGATCATTTCGGTTCAGATCGAATAGATGACTATATTTCTGGTTTTCCCTGGCACCCTCACAGGGGAATAGAAACCATAACATATTTACTGTCAGGGAAGGTAGAGCACCGTGACAGCACAGACCACCGTGGAACAATATACCCTGATGAACTGCAGTGGATGACAGCAGGAAGTGGCATATTCCACGAGGAGATGCCAAAACCACTGGACGAGAAAAATCCTGAGGAGCTTTTGAGGGCCAATGGAATCCCAACACTTGTCTCAGGCTTCCAGCTGTGGTTGAATCTCCCCGCTAAATATAAGATGACAGTCCCAACATACAGGAATATAAAGGGAAGCGAGGTGCCGGCAATCACTCTTGATGGTGCAACGGTCAAGATTATCGCCGGGGAATACGAAAAATATTCAGGTATGTACACTTCACGGTATGGTATCGACCCGCTTTATCTTGATGTTTCAATGGATGAAGAATCCGAGTTCAGTTATAAAATCAAAGAGGGATATACAGCAATAATCTTTTCGGTGACTGGCGAAGGGATATACCGGGATCAGAAACTTGAACCGGATACGGCCGCTATATTATCTAATGATGGGGAATGGATAGATATAAAAACCGGCCGGTCGAAATATAGATTTATACTTCTTTCCGGAAAACCACTTCATGAACCGGTAAAATGGTACGGGCCGATCGTCATGAACACAGATGAACAGATAAGGGAGGCAATTATGGACCTCAACAGGGATAAATTTGTCAGAGAGAAAAATCCCATGGTAGAATAAGCCGAAATTTTGTATTGAATTTACTATCTATTTATTTTTAGATAATAGTTAAATAGACCTTGTTAATTATATGGCATGGAAAATGACAGTGATTTTAATCAGTATATGATATCATTCAAATATCAATTCAAATCATATCTCCGTACAAAAAGGTTCATCGGACTATTTCTCTTTGCCCTTATAATTTCAGTTGGAATTACTGCCCTTATATTTCATGATGAATACAGCACTATAAAATCCAGCACATCGCTGAATTATTTCTATCAGTATTTACAGGGATTCTCAGTGGATTTGGTTGTTATAATAGGGGCATTCTTCGGCGGGGATATAATTTCTACTGATACGGGAACAAATGCTGCTTACTACACACTGGTCCAGCCTGTAAGAAGATCTGTACTGTTTATGGGCAGATACACTGCGGCTTTAATATCATCATTTATAATAGTTTTCGTATATTTTTTTGTGGGTATTGTTAGTTCATTTTATCTTTATAGTACTGTAACTCCTGTTATATTCGAGAGCCTGGGGATACTTGTATTATTCCTTGCTGCTGCTATAGCGTTTGCTTCATTGTTTTCTGGAATATTCAAAGGTCAATCAAGTGGAATAATAGTTTCCGTGCTTCTTCTATTCATAGGATTTCCCATAATAGATGAATTTGTTGGAACAGTTGCCGGTGTAGACCCTTTGTTTTCACTTAATTTTGCAGGCGGGATTATGTATTTAATATTCCAGAGCCCCTATCCTGCTGCTAAGACTGTATTGAAAGGAGCAAGTGGATTTGGAGCTCATGCAGGAATTGTTACTACATATTTATTCAATCCAACATTGATGCAGGGCATTGGCGTGTTGATTGCATATATGGTAATATGTGGTGTAATTGCAATACTGCTGTACACTAGGAGACAGATAGAGGGATAAATATGGAAATAAGTTTTAACAAAGTATCTAAAAATTACAGTAAATTCAAGGCTCTTGACGATGTATCATTCCAGTACAGTGGTCACGGTGCCATCGGATATCTTGGTCCAAACGGTGCAGGAAAGACAACCACATTGAAGGTTATGACGAACCTTCTCCGCCCAACATCAGGCACTGCAGAGTTGAATGGTATAGATGTCAATAAGCATCCGAAGAAAGCCATGGCAAATGTAGGTTCCATGATAGAAACACCCACACCTTATCCGTTCCTGACTGTAAAAGAATCATTGCAATTCGTGGGGGAACTCAGGGGAGTTGATAAAAAAACAATGGAATCCAGAATAGAGGAATATTATGACGCATTAAAACTTCCTCCATTAACATCAAAAATGGGGCAGCTTTCCAAGGGGCAGAGACAGCGTGCCGTATTTGCATCGGTGCTTATATCTGATCCGGATATAGTTATACTGGATGAGCCCACAAGTGGTCTTGATCCATTTGAGAGGAAAATATTCAGGGATTTTATACTGAAGTTGAAGAAAACAAAGCTTGTATTCTTCTCATCCCATATCCTTTCGGAAGTCTCAGAAACATGTGATGATGTTGTATTTATCAATCACGGAAAAATACTCAAGCAGGGAAAGATAGATGAAATATCCCAGGAATTCAATACAAGTGCAGTATCAGTAGAGTTCCTCAAGCCGGTAGACGATTCTATGATCAAGCAGCTAGGTTCTATAGGTTCGGGGCTACTCAAAACAGATGGCAGAACCGCCGTTATAAAGTTCTCAGGAAAAGAAGCCGACAGGGCAGCAATACTGCAGGATGTAATAAAGTTAGCACCGGTTATTTCCTATAGTTCCTATGGCTCGGATCTGGAATCTGCATATATCTCTATATTAGGTGAGAAATAGGGGGCTATCAAATGATCAGAAAGTTTCCTGATAAATTCATGATCGGGACCGCTATAAGTCCATTCCAGGTGGAGATGGGCAGATCAGAGGGTTCTATTTCTCAGGATAGTGACTGGTATAAATGGGTCCACTCAGAAACCATAATAAAGAAAACATATGTAAGTGGCGATTTTCCGGATGATGGACCTAATTTCTGGAATGATTATAGGAAATATGTTGATTATGCTATTTCAATGGGGAATAATTCTATACGGATTGGCATTGACTGGGCACGAATATTCAAAAAAACCACTGAAAATATTACTGTTAAGGAAATCACCAATGAAAAAGGTGATGTTTATGATATGGAATTCCAGGACAACTTTATTGAGCAAATGGATGCAATAGCAGACAGGCAGGCGGTTGATCATTATAAAGAAATAATGGCTTATGTTAAGTCTAGGGGATTAAAACTTGTACTGACGGCATACCATTGGCCACTACCCTTATGGCTGCATGATCCGGTTCTGTGCAACAAGGACTTTTCCGAATGCAGGGAAAAAGGGTGGGCAGATAAAAAGAGTATACCGGAATTCGGTAAATATGTCTATTATATCAATAAAAAATTCAATGAATATGTTGACATCTGGCATACAATCAATGAGCCGAACATCATAGCCATAAATGGATATTTATATGGCAATCTGGAGGGATTTCCTCCCGGAATTTCAGATTTTAAAGTAACTATTGAAGTTTTAAGGAATTTAGCTTATGCGCATAATATTGCATATAAGATTATCAAAGGGGAAAACCCTGATTCCACTGTTGGAATAAATGTTGCAGTTCCGTATTTCCAGCCCGAACTTGATACTCCTAAAAACAAATTTATAAATGAATATGTTTCCTATGTATTTTACAAGCTTTACCTGGATTCTGCCCTGTACGGAAACTTTGATTCATCCCTTTCGGGAATTTATAATGAATCCCGGCCAAGGGAATTTGCCGGCACCGACTTTATAGGAATAGACTATTACAGTAGAATTATTGTCAGATATGTGGATAATGATAATGTTGACATAAGGTACAGGTTTGCCTTTCTTCCATGCAAGAACTGCTCGGACAACTATCTTGATATATATCCGGAGGGAATCAGAGTTGTTGCAGCATCACTCTTCAACCAGTACAGAAAACCTATTATAATTCTGGAAAACGGGGTTGCAGATGCTACCGGAAAAAATAGAAAAGAGTTTATAGAAAGGCACCTGATTGAATTACATAAGGCCATGAAAGAAGACTTTGTCCCTGTAAAGGGTTACTTCCACTGGTCCCTCATGGATAACTTTGAATGGGCAAGGGGATACAAGGACCGATTCGGGCTTTATACCGGGGATAAAGGAGAGTATAAACCCACGGAAGCATCAGAGTATTACAGTAAAATATGCCATGAAATGGGTGTATTTGACGAAAATTATAGAGACTACTAGAAAGATATTTTTATCCATTGAATAGTACTTTCAGCTTAATAAAGTTAAAATTAAATATCAAACATGGATATAACACCATGTATCTTAGAAGCTATCTGAATTCACAGGAAGTTATGACAATAATAAACAATATCGTGCATTCTGATTTTGTTGAAGCTATGAAAGATGGAACCCTCGAGGATGATAAATTCAGGTACTATTTAACACAGGATCACATATATTTGAAGTATTACAAAGAAGCAGGGGCAATAATAGGAAAATCCTCTCCGGATGAACGGGTAAAACAACTTTATATCGATATAGGAAGTGAAGAGCCTGTTTTTCATACAAATATGCTTGAAAAATTCGGAGTAAACGGTGATAGGATAAAAGATGCAGATGCAAATTATACAACCTATTCATATATAAATCATCTGATCAGATGGTCTACAGATTCAGATGTTAATGGTATGCTTTCTATGTTTCCTTGCCAGTGGTCTTATGGTTATATCGCTGAAGCAATTACAGCACCGGAAGAGAAATTCAAATTCTGGTTTGATTTTTACCACTCTCCACCATACAGGGCAATAACCGACAGGTATATTGAAATACTGGGCAATGAAGACCTTAGTGAGTCCCAGAAGCAGATATTGAAATTTGGCCTGGAATATGAAGCAAATTACTGGCTCGAATGCTATAAATAATATTTATCATTATTTTTGTACATTAGAATTCCTATTTTACCCGTAAAATCTGATAAGCAATAAATACCGGTTAAACATTGCCATACAATGATTGAAGATACTCTGGATTACCTTTATGGATTGAAAAGAGAAGGCATAAAAATGGATTTAAAGGCAACCAGGGATTTTGCCGAACATCTGGGCAATCCCCAGAATAAGTTTAAAAGTATCCATATAGCAGGTACGAACGGAAAGGGTTCAATAGCTTCCTATGTCTATAATATTCTCAGGCAGGAATACAGGACAGGTATGTACACATCACCCCACCTGCTGGATTTCAATGAAAGGATAATTATGGATACTGAGCCTGTGCCGGATCAGTATATCATTGATTTTATGAATTCTAACAGGGAATATATAGAAAAACTTGCAGCCAGTTACAGGAATCCCACTTTTTTTGAAACAACCACGGTAATGGCATTCAAATATTTCGCTGATAGGGATGCTGAGTATGCTGCAATAGAGGTGGGACTGGGTGGCAGGTTAGATTCAACCAATATTATAACCCCGGAGGTCAGTATAATTGCCCAGATAGGCTATGAACATTACCAGCGTCTGGGCTGCTCATTAACATCGATAGCACATGAAAAGGGTGGAATAATTAAAGATACTAGGCCTGTAATACTTCTTGATGATAAACCAGAGGTGGTGGCAGAAATACAAAAAATAGCAGATGTCAGAAATTCCAGGCTGGTCAAGGTTAGCGAATACTGCTCTGTATCGGATCTGAAATATAATCTGGATGGCATGTCGTTTGTATTGAAGACGCCGGTGGATGAATATAATATTAAAACCTCAAACCTCGGCATGTTCCAGATAAAGAATGTTTGTACAGCCGTATCTGCCATAGAAGCACTTCCCACCGGCCGGCCCGGAAAATCCATCATAGAACGGGGCATATCTGAGAGCAGATGGCCGTCGAGGTTCGAAATAATCAGCAAAGAACCCCTTGTTATCATGGATTCTTCCCACAATCCTCCCGCTGCAAGTGCTCTGGTTGAAACATTCCAGAAATTTGTACATAAAAAACCCCTCCTGGTAATCGGAATGCTGGATGATAAGGACTATTTTTCATATATGTCTATACTCAGAAAAATCTCAGATACTGTTGTATTGACGACACCGGATGAACCGGAGAGGGCTATAGACCCGGAAATCCTCGGTGCAAATATCAGACACATATTCAATGAAATCAAAATTATAAAGGATCCAATTGAGGCATACAACTATGCAAAATCCGTATCTGACTGCATTCTGGTTACAGGGTCGATGTATCTGGTAGGGCTGTTAAAAAAATATCTGAATTCGTCAGTCCGACCATTTAACATGGATTAAACTATCGGTTAAATAGTAGGTAACAAACCAGGTTAAAAAACATATTTGTATATAGAATATATATGTGTTTATTACTGGTAACTATGGACAATCCTTTTATAAAATACAACAAATTTAATGATTACGTGACGGGCGACCTCAAAAAACTCAGCAGTTCATATATACCTGACAACTTCCCTCACAGGGAAAAGCAGATAGATGGAATAGCAAGGGTCATGAGTTCTATTGTTACCGGGGGTATATCCTCTAATCTTCTCCTTTACGGAAAATCCGGATCTGGTAAAACATCCTCAGTTATCTATGTTACCAATATGTTGAAAGAAACTCTCAATGGTAACATCAATATTCTCTATATTAACTGTGAAATTTATGATTCCCAGTATTCTATTCTTGTTTATCTCACGAATGCGATTGAATCTGGCGACGCTCCACTCCCAATACTGGGGCTTCCACAGGACAAAATATATTCAGAGCTGGTTAAAAGGCTCAATAAATCCGGAAGGTATACAGTAATAATACTGGATGAAATTGATAAGCTAATTCAGAAAAGTGGAAGCGATGCGCTCTATGTTCTGTTAAAAATCATGACAGAAAGCAACGCATCGATGATCGGCATTACCAATGACGCATCATTTGTTTCTGCACTGGATGCAAGGGTTCAGAGCAGACTCAACCAGGAAAGCATCATATTTCCGCCATACAATGCCATGGAACTCCGGGACATACTGAAATTCAGGGTTGAAGGTGTAATAAAGGAGGGATTCATAACAGACGCAGCCATAAATCTCTGTGCTGCTCTGGGCGCCCAGGAACACGGCGATGCAAGGAAATCTATAGATCTTTTGAGAATTGCTATAGATTCGGCACTGAAGGATGGTAAGTCATCCATCTCCATTGAAGATGTTTATATGGCCCGGGACAGATTTGAAATGAATGTGCTCAAGGAATCCATAAAAACACTGCCAATCCATTCTAAAATGGTACTATTAAGTGCATGTCTTACACAGGAAACCGACGTGGATCTTTCTGTTACCGGTGAAATATATGAAAATTATAGAAATATATGTTCAGAAATCGGATTCCAGCCACTTACAATGAGGAGAATTTCCGATCTGCTTTCAGATCTGGAGGATACTGGTCTTCTGACAACAAATACCAGATCACTGGGCAGGTATGGAAGAATGAAGTTCATCCGTGTCATGGGATCCATACAGAGCATACAGGGTTATATACTTGAAGACTCTGCATTTTCCAATTTCCAGGGTTCCAAGATTGTGCGCCAGTCGAAACTCAGGACAAATTTTGACGCTTATGTGGAAACCTACAAAAACGGGGATTTTGACAGTAAATAACAATCGCATCTGGCTTAATAAGGCTAAAAATATTTAATAATGCATTTACAATACACTCTTATGTTCAAGGTATATAAACTGGCAAAGGCGAAGAGGGAAATACTTGACAGTTTGCTTGCAGATGACATAGTAGGCCGCCAGACAGTAATGTATAAGGATGGTTCCGGTTATGGTTTTGATTCTTCTTACATCGTTCTAATAGAAGGTTCTGATAATATATTCAAGAATGTAGATTCAATCGCAAATGGATCACTGGAAGAACTTAAAAAATCAAAAGAAGAAGAAATATACAAGAAGATCAAGGACGAGGAGAACAATTCAAGGGATGGCCTCGGTTTTATTTTTGGGTGAATATGTTAATAATAACAGGTATGCCAGGATCAGGAAAGGACGAATTCGTTAAAGTCGCCAGGGAGCTGGGATTCATAGATGTTCATATGGGCAATACTGTCAAACAAAATGCTCTGAAGCAGAATATCGAAATGAATGACGGCAATATAGGTGCCTATGCAACTGAAGAAAGAAGAAAATATGGCATGGATATATGGGCTAGACGGACTGCAGAATTGATTGAAAATCCTGATATAACCATAGTCGATGGTCTGAGAAACGAAGAAGAACTGGAATATTTCAAAAATAATTTTCAAAATATATTCGTAATTGCAGTATTTGCAAATGAATCTGATAGACTGGAGAGAATATTAAACAGGGATAGGGAAGACGATAGCCACGATTATTCCGGCATGCATCAGCGTGATACCAGAGAACTTTCCTGGGGCATCGGGAAGGTTATTTCCCTGGCTGACTTCATGATTGTTAATGATTCCACACTTGAAGAATATCATAAAAATGTCAGACTGTTGCTTTCACATATAATGGAAAGGCATCCTGAAATAAAACCAGCAACTTCAGGAAGATAATTTTTCTGTATACTCGTAGAGAGAATCGAAGAATAGTTTTCCAGTTCCATTTTCATAAAACTTGTCATCATGCATTAGCTGATAGTTATAATATACCCTTTCAGGGTGGGGCATGAGTCCTATCACATTTCCAGTTCTGTTGGACAGTGCAGCTATATCCATTACTGACCCGTTAGGATTCCATGGATATGATGAATCAGTTCCATCTTCATTGGTATACTGGAAGAGCATCTGGTCATTGTCAATCACACCATCCAGTGTTTTATCACTGTCAAAAATCACCTTTCCCTCCATATGCGCTACAGGTACCTGAAATATCTTTCCAGAAAAATATTTTTTGAATATCCTATTTTTGGACGTATAGCGGACATATGTATATCTGCATTCAAATCTATTGGAATTATTTACCGCAAGAACCATATTGCGGTTTTTTTTGCCATCAGTATCAGGAAGCAGACCAAGTTCACTCAACACCTGAAATCCGTTACATACTCCTATTAAAATCTTGCCTGAGTCAATAAATCTCTCCAGGTCATGCATATACGGTAGAAGCCTTGCTGCAAATATCGATCCTGCTCTTATATAATCCCCGGCTGAGAAGCCACCCGGGATAAATAAAAGGTCATAATCTTCTAATCTCTTTTTTCCAATTTCAGAAACATGAATGTACTGGGAATTAAAGCCTGATCTTTTCAGAGAATAGAAAGCCTCTTCCTCATTGTTAGTGCCCTCCATCCTCAGGATTCCGGCCTTCAGCTCATTATTTAGCACTCTTTCTCTCCTTTGATTTAACTCTTAATCCTGTATAACCGCATTTTCTGCATTTAGTTGCGTTAATGGAATTTCTGGCATAACATCTCATACATATTTTGCGTGTTAGTCTTCTTTCAATTGCTTCTGCGAACGGCATAAAATCACTTACTCCCTATCTATAAAGAATATTTTAACTTTGTTGTGTTGATGAGGTTCAAATACCATTTCAATGGTTAACCAACAATAACAACAAATAAAGTACAGAAACCTGTTTGATATATCTAATCATAAACCAAGAACTAATAACAATTATTAAAATTCAAAAATATGTAAATAAAAAAATTATCTTTCTATTTTCATTTCTGATTTTGCGCCTTTGTCCTCTATGGTCTGGAATTTTGGTGCAAGTTTTTCAAGTATTTTAGGAAGAGCTGTATATTCCATATCCTCATCCGGAAGCCTGTGTGGTTCAAATACGCCCATTCTTCTCATGTAGTTGGCCATATTTAACGCCTCTGTTCTTGCAAAGTCAAAAGCCACATCATCAAACATATCAACCGGACCAACAAGCTTTCCATCCTTCATAGTGAATCCAAGCGCCACAACTCTCGGAGGGCCGTCAAATCTGGTCATTTTAGCATTATTCATTCCAACTGGCATCATAGGTCCGTTGAAGGAACCTCTCATCCATCCTGATACAAGGTAAGAATTTGCGAATGGCTCCAGTGCCTCTCCGGATGCTGGCAAACCTGATTGTATTCTCACTATACCTGCTGGATCATCCTTGCCGACATATTCGCCTGCTATAAATGACAATTTATCTGTTGTTATGACTGCGACGTTCTCATCCGGTAGTTTTGTATGTGTATCTTTTGTAAACACTCTTTTTATGACATATTTGCTCTTTGATCCTATGAACGCAAGAAGATCATATGTGTCCTCAGGGAGAGATAAGTATATCTTCTTTCCATTGTATATATCCCATACTTCGAATTTGAATCCCATGTGCATATTCGGGTCTATTACCAATCCCGGTGTGCTGAATGGGTCTCCGAACATTTTGTATATGGGATAATTGAATGCCCCCGGTTCGGTTTTATCCATCATATAGACTATGAATGGTTCAGCCTTTCTGGGTGTAATTTCAAGTTCTGCAACACCCGGGCCCATACCTTTAATGTTACCGGAAAATGCATCTTTCAATAAGTCCTGGCCGGCACCATAGAGGCCAACCTTTTTTGCAACTTCTGTTCCTGCCTTGAAAGCATTCCAGGCAAGCCCGTGGATTTCGGGATTGTCAGTTCCTCTTGTATGTACCATGGTGATCTGGATATCATCGCCTATGTGTGATATATGGAAATCTGAAATCAAACCTTCGGAATGGTTTTTTACATAACTTTCTACTGCATCAACAACAGGTTGGTATACAACTGTGTGTCCAGGCAAACTACCTATATCTGCCTTGATATGTGAAATTGTTGTTTTCATAATTTATCTATATTGATTATAACTATTAAATTTTATGTTAAATTTTTTATCAATTTTGCCATAATTTTTTATTTCAAAGAATTTTCTCAAAAACTATAAACTATAGTCCAAATCACCTTATTAATTGTCAAAAAACTTAAATATTAAAGTTCTTTCACTCTATTAACTGTTAATGCCACTGCAGCGTCTTTTATTATTCTCGCCGCAATCCCGTGAATAAATGTATTTCCAACAGTTCCAAAATAATTTTTACCCACCCGTATAATATTTGCAAAGTTGTTCGGCATAAATTTGTTTTTTCCTCCCATAGCATTTTCCATGGCCAGGATTCCGGATGAACGTGCAATTATTGCTGACATGGGAATAAAATTTCCACTGTCCACAAACATTGAGTCTCCGCATGCATAAACATCAGGGTAGTCAACTGACTGGAGATAGGAATTTACAATTATTCTTGAATTTTTTATTTTTATATCCTGTATACTGTCAGGCAGATTTCCTGTAAAACCTCCTGCAAAAATTGTCAGATCTGAATTATATTGTTTTACACCGGTTATTACACTATCCTTTTTTACTTCCACCACAGGGTTTTCCACCTCTATATTTACTCCAGAGTCCAAAAGCAACTCTGTGGCCGTTTCAGTAAACTTTGCAGGCAGCCCTGACAGAATTTCCTTTCCTGCCTCCAGTATCGTAACCCTCTTTCCACCTATCGCTCCGGCAAGCTCTACTCCAAGATATCCTCCACCTATAATCACAATATGCTTCTTTTTAGGGATTTCTTTTTTTAAATCAATAGCATCATCGTAACTTGAAAAACCGTGAATGTAGCGGGAACCCTTTATAAAATCATAATTCTGCGAATGCCCGAGGGCCATTATAACCTTATCATAGGCAATATCTTTTTTCTGTAAATGGATTGTTCTGCTTTCAAAATCTATGCTCCTTACATTATCCATATAATCCAGAGGTCTGGGAATTTTAGGATAATCCGTATTATTTCCTGAGAATATATCAATAATTCTGGGTGCCATTGTCAAATACGGGTTTTTATCCACCAACATGCCTTTTCTATTTCTCAACTTAGCGGAGATACCGGCAATACCGCCACCCAGAATTACTATTCTTTCACCCATCTGTTTCCCGTGGCAATACCAAATTGTTTTATTAATTTTCCGAGGATATATTATCTTAAAAAATTATTTGTATATTGATATAAGCCCGTATCAATATTTAAATCATGAAAGTGAGAAGTGCCATACCGAGATGAAGGGGATGAGAGTATAAAGTATATGGGCAATCAAGATATTTCATACTTTAGGTATAAATTTTATAGAATTCACGTTTGGAAGGTAATTGGCCAGTGCCATTTGGCAAGCTGGACCCACGCATTAGCGTTGGTAGGAAATCACTTTATAAGGGTAATATTCTTAGAAATCCTGAATATTCTCATTTAGCGGGAGAAGAATTCTATTTAATTATTGGAAAATTTCTACAAAATAATTAATAATTAAATATAATGAAATGATGAGTTATCATGAATGAAAACGATTTAAATGAACTAAAAAATATTTTTTCATATCTTGTAGACTCGTTTTCATATGAAGTAGAAAGGGATAAAAAAGCTGAAAAAACAGTAGAAATAACAAAGGCATTGGAGAATGATAAAAGAGCCATAGAATCATTGAAAGACCAAATCAAAAATGTGATTGACCAGTTTGTTTCCAATTATAAGGATTTCGGGGAGTATGAAAACAGGATACTTGAATCAATCAATACCTATTCAGAACAGTTCTTTACAAGCAATTCCCATAATGCACTTTCGGAAATTTCCGATCTGAAAGCCGGGATTGATAAGGCTATAGAAAACGGCATCAAAATCATGGAAACATTCCTCTCCCTGAATCCCTTTACAATATTGAATTCTGAGATTAATATAACCATAAAAGAAGATACTCCGGAAATCAGGGAATACATAAATTCCAGCTATGGCATCTCATATGTGTTTTTGCTGAATTGGAATGAAAGCCAGTTCATGCACAACCCATTTTTCGCATCACTTTATAATGGCATCCGAATTCCGGTTTCTATAAACGGTGAGGATATAATATATGAAAACCTCGATGGTTACCATATGGTATCAGCATCTATAAAAAGAGGAAAAATGGAATGCAGTTTTGTTAGATCCCGGGAAGAAAAAAGTTTTAATTTTGTATTTGAAAATGCCGCTTCTGCAATTGTCATAACATTTCAAAATTCTGGGAACGCTATCAGCATTCTTGATAACGAAGAACTGCTGAAACATACTGATTTGAAGATACTCAGTGATGCCCTGGAAAAATTGTTCAGCGAGATCATGGGGCTCGAAACAAAAAATAAGAAACTTATCTCACTCAAGTTGGATGATAATGAATTGCTTGACAATATGGAATTTGATAAAATATTTTACAGGATAATAGAATCTGATTCCATAAAATCCCTGGTGCAGGCCCTGCCGGAAACAAGTGAAAATCCTGACGATCTTTCAAAGGACTTCATAAGGCAGCGAATACACACAATCGGGAAGGATCAGGATTATATTCTTTCAACCCTTTTTGGATGATTTCCTGAATAGATGTGTAAAATCAGGATTATATAGATAAGATTTCTTGTCAGAATAATATGATACATTCCCACCGACCATTATCAGTGCCTGCCTGTTTATTTTATTTTCAAACATGGCATGTTCCAGGTCCCCTATACTGGATATTATGATTTTTTCATCCGGCCAGGATACTCTGTACGCTATAACTGCCCGGTCTTCCGGTGAATACCCAGCACTTATCAGTTTTTCACTTACCTTTTTAGCGTTGGAAGCGCTTAGAAATATTGCAAGTGATGTCTTATGGGCAGCCAGTAATTCCAGGTCCTCCTTTTCAAAATGCTCTGTTCTTCTGGGCACCCGGGTCAGTATAATTGTCTGTGTAGTGCCGGGAGCTGTCAGTTCCATTCCCATGGTTGCAGCGGCTGCAAATACCGAGCTTATTCCCGGGATAATCTCGAATACCATGCCATTTTCCCTGAAAAATTGCATCTCATCATTGATGGCACCGTATACCGATGGGTCTCCGCTGTGGAGCCTCACAATATCTTTTGCATCATCATAATATTTCTTCACTGTCTTATTGATTTCATCTATATCCATTGTTGAAGTTTTTATTATAGTTTCTGCCCTGCTATCCCTGAAAATATCTGGATTGACAAGTGAATCTGCGTAAATTATCACATCGGATGCATCTATGAGCCTTTTAGCCTTTACAGTAAGCAGTTCAGGATCTCCCGGGCCTGCACCAATTATATGTATCGTTTTATCACCACTATAGTCATATAATCCCTAATATCATCAATATTCTTATAAATTCTTTCTTTATCCGTGGATACATAACTCATTATATAATAATCATTTATCCTGTATTTTGTTATAATCTCTTTTATTATCTTCTTTGCCCGTATAGCCTTATATATAACGGTGTTCTGGTTTTCCATGATCTTTTCTTCCATATATCCATAATCGTCTATGGCAGGAACTATCTGCAATGGCTCATCCTTTGTTGCAAGAATAATTTTCAAAGCAGCGGAAATGCCGTTCATGGAGCTTATGCCCGGTATTACTGTATATTCAATATTTAGAAAGGGCATTATATCAAGAAACGTGCTGTATAGCATTGGTTCGCCCTCCACGGCATAAACCGTTCTGGTCCCTCTTTTACAGGACTCTGTTATAATTTTCCCATATCCGGCGCAAATATCCTTTATTCCTGCATTTCCGATAGGGAACTGCATGGGCCTCAACTTGGATTTATCTATTTTCATACCATTGAGTATATTTTCTGCGGAGTTCAATGAAGTTTTCGGGTAAAAAATTATCTCAGCATCCATCAAGGCTCTGTATCCTTTCATTGTTACCAGTTCAGGGTCTCCCGGTCCGAGTCCCACAACCGTGAACTTATTCATTTTTTACCACCCTAATTATGTAAATCTGATCCATTGGTACAAACCTTGTATATTTCGAAACAGGAGTTAATTTTGATATATTTATTTGACTGATATCCGCCTTTAATTTCATAGATTTAATATAATCCATGGCCCTCTGGAAATTTTCGATAGTCGTCAGGTTGATAACCATCCTACCATCTATTTTTAGCCTTTTATATGAATAATCCATGATTTCCCGGATTTGGCCGGAAGAACCTCCAATGAATATTGCATCAGGATCAGGCAGCTGATGGAGTATCTCAGGTGCAATTCCGTTTATGATTTTTATATCGCAGCCGCTCATTTCCATATTTGATTGAATATTTTTACAGAGTTCTGCATCTTTTTCTATTGCATATATCTCTCCCTCTGTATCGGTGAAAGAGGCGGCTATGGCAAGAGATCCCGATCCTGAGCCTATATCCCATAAAATTGTATTCTTATCAATATCCAGGTCGGATAATGATATATCCCTCACCTCTTTTTTTGTGATATTCCCATTCCTCTTTGTAAATCCGCTATCATCGGGCATAGAAATTTTATATTCCGATTCCGCCGTGAGTATCATTATATTGAGCGGATCAAATTCCCTGCCTTTGAGTTCCTCTATGGAATAACTACCAGATTTTTCATTGCTGTATCCCATATTTTCGAATACATGTGCCCGGTATGAAGTCAATCCAAATCTTATCATATAGTCTGCTATAGTAGATGGTGTGTTCACGGTATCCGTAAATATCACGATTTTATATTTATTCCGAATTTTCTGTGCCAGTCCCTGTATGTTTCTTCCATGGAGGCTGACAGTATAAATTGCACTGGAATCCATTGCAATTCTTGAAAGAGCTACCTGCATGGAACTCACCTCAGGAATGATTTCAATTTCATTTCCAGGATAATTTTCGCTGATATATTTTCCTATCCCATAAAACAAAGGGTCCCCGGTGGCAACTACGGTTATTTTTTTACCTGATTTATACGCATTTTCCATATCAATTCTGAATTTTTTGAATTCGCCGATATCAACAATTAACTTATTCGTTGCTTCAAAGAACTCCCTGTTGCGGTGACCGGAAAATATTATATCAGAGTCATTCAGGCATTCTACTGCCTCGTGGCACAGTGGTTTCCCAGGAAAAACCCCGATTACGTTAATTCTTTTCATATATTCCACCGAAAAATGATACAATTTTTTTCTCTATTTCATCATAAGGATATTCAATTCGCATTACAGGTATTCTGTCAGAAATTTTGATCTCAGGGGGCAGGGATTCAGATTTACCTGCAAGCACTATAAGGTCTGATTTGTCCAGATAATCTTCAATGTATCCGTTGAAGTTATTTTTTTGAAGTTTTGCTATATCAATTTCTCCAGAATTTCCATAGCCCAATTTAATATAACTTCCATCTATCTCTGATATGTCAACTAAATTAAAAATCCCGTACTTTTTCAATAATCCTTTTCCAATTTGATCCGTTGCTATTTTGCCCGCATCCCTTAAATCGAATTTATTCCATATTAATGTATCAAAAAAGGCCTGTACATATCTTCCTTCAATGGCAATGTTTTTACCGCAAAGTGAGTGCACATCTATTTTAACCGGGAATATCTGCGATTCTTTAATTTTAAAAATAGTGAATCCCTTACTTTCGAGATAATCTAATGGTGGACTATAAAAATCATAAAAAATTGATATGGTTTTTCCGGAGTACTCTCTGTTTTCAATTATCTGGAATTCCCTGTGATAATTAACAACATTCCCAACAACGATAATTGAAGGTGATCCATTATATTTATAATCTATTTTTTCAAGGGTACCGCTAAAGGTTTTTTGATAATTATATGTTCCATTTTCAATTATGGCCACGGGGGTTTCCTTCCTGTAACCTGCTGATAGTAGTTTTTTGATTATGTCCATTAAATTGTAAGCTCCCATAAAAATTACCAGTGTATACATGTTGCACTGAAATTCATGGCAATCTGGAATGCTAAGATTCTCTACACTGTTGCCTGTTGTAACTATCACCCCGTGGTTCACATTCCTGTGTGTTAGTGGTATCCCTGAAAATTCCGGCACGGAAATTAAGGCAGAAACTCCGGGAATTATTTCATATTCTATGCCATTCTTTTTCAGTTCCTCTATTTCTTCCCCTCCCCTGCCGAATAAAAATGGGTCTCCACCCTTCAGTCTAACAACTATATTTTTTATTAATGATTCACGGACTATTATACTGTTAATTTCTTCCTGTGATATTCTCTTGATATAGGGTTTTTTGCCTACATAAATTTTATCGCATCCCGGTTTTGCCATATCAAGAATCTCTGGATTTATCAGATGATCATAAATTAGGGCGTCTGCCATGCCAATTATTTTTGCCCCAGCAATAGTAAGCATATCCTTATTTCCCGGTCCGCAACCGACTATGTACGCCTTTCCCATCAATGGGTTATTTTGAACTAATATATGATTTTGCTCATTAAACACTTAAACTGTCTTTTAAATTCCATCTACATAAACCTTTTGCTCAGGAAATAATTTAAATAAACATATACACTTATCATGTATGAATAAAATTAACGTCCTTATAATTGGCGATGCTAATGCCGGCCTTATAACTGCAAATAAATTGAGAATGCATACCGGAAATGATGTTAATATAACCGTGGTGGGGAAATCCGAAAAAACCTATTTTAAACCGGAAGGAGTTCTTATACCGTTCAACGGAATTGATTACCGGGATACTGTAAAACCAACGGACTCTTTACTAAATTATGGCATTAATCGAATTAAATCCATGGCAAAAAAGATAAATCCTGACAATCGTACGGTGCTTCTCGAAAATGGCAAGACAATAGAATATGATTATCTCGTGATTGCAACTGGTGACAGGCTTGTCCCTGAAAACGTGCCCGGATACAATAAGGATGTTTATCATTTCTATGACATGGAAAATGTTCTGAAATTGAGAGACAAACTGAATAATTTAAAGGCCGGTAAATTCGTGGTGGGACCAGCAAGCATTCCCTTCCAGTGCCCGGTTGCTCCTGAGGAATTCGTGTTCGGCCTTGATATGCTATTGCGCAGGAAGGGCATCAGGGAAGATAGCGATATCACTTTAATACTTCCCATGGATGACGTTCTTCCTTTCAAAAATGTTTCGGACCTGGAGAGAAAGGGTTTTTCTGAACTGGGAATAAACTTCATTCCGAAATTCAAAACACAGGCTGTGGATACTTCTAAGGGTACTATTGTAGCTGAAAGTGGCGAATCTCTCAATTACGACACACTGGTTCTTGTACCCCCACATATGGGGCAGAATGTTATTATTGACTCGGGAATGGGCACGGCAAAGGGATTTATCGATGTGGATAAATTTACCATGAAGTACAAAAATTATGACAATATTTTTGTTGTGGGAGATGCCGCAAATTTTCCCATGAAGGTGGGGGCCCTGGGGCACTCAGAGGCTGCATACGTTGCAAGCAAGATCGCAGCAGAATGCGATGGAACAATCAATGATGACAAATTCGATGGATTTATGGGTTGTTCCAGTGTATACTCCGATAAAATGGGATTTACATTGTCCTTCGACTATAATTCAAAACCCTTCGTGAATTTCCCATCAAAAACAGATTATTTTCTGAAATACATATCGGGGGATACTTATTTCTCTTCAATAATAAGAGGGATACTTTAGGTGATTGTTATGGATAGTGATAAAAATTTGATAAAAGATAATGAACTGGAATCAGCACTTGAGAATAATATGGATGTAATACTGGCACTACTCAGATTAACGGAACGACTGAAACAAGCAGGAATTGTGCAGGCTTTGGACCACATAAATAATGAAGTGCTTCCCGATAATTTTGACTTCTTTGCAAGAGCTTTTACTTCCAAGGATATGCTTGAAACAATTTCAAAATCGGGGAATACAATGATTTCACTGTTATTCCTCCTTTCAAACAGGGAAATGGGCGATATGATCAAGGCCATTTCATTTAATTCACAGGGTATAGCAGAAGCCATTCAAAGTGGAGCTTCAGGGTCACAGCCACTCTCAATTTTAAAGATCATGGGGCTACTCAAAGACCCTGAATTTGCCACGGGATTAAATGCAATGATTTCCGGTCTGAAAGCACTTGGGTCTGTACTTAAAAAATTAGACTGATCTTGCAAGGCCGAGAAGTTCAAGAGCTCCGGATTCGTTGAGCTTCGCATCCATGTATGCGGTGCTTATTTTTTTTAATCCATCATTGTAGCCGTTAATCATAACGGTTATGAGTTTTGTCCTTGAATCCCTGTTGAATAGGTCTCCTATATTTACCTTATCTTCACCATCTGTGATAATTATAATTGTATTTGTTTCATCCATGATATGTCCGTTTTCCAGATCCTTCACTGCGGTTTTCAGCGCACATTCTATGCAGGTGCCCTTATTGGCCTCAACCGTGAGTATATTATCCACTATATCCACCGGGCTGCTGAGAAGCTCATGGGGCTTATTATCAAAAAATCTGAAGAAGTATTTTCTTCTTTTTATTCTCGCTATCCTGAACAGAGCAAGTGCAACAGATCTTGACCACAGTGTTTTGTCGCCTTCATACATGCTACCACTTTTATCAAGAAGCACATAATATGCTCCCGGGCTCAAAAGCCGTTTCTCTTTTCCTGTGAAACCATTGATAAGTTTTGAATAGAAGACCTCTTCAGGCATAGCAAGCTCTCTGGAAAGAACGTTTGATATGTGCCTTGTTTTGTAATATCCAGCAAGCTCGCCTGTATTTGAATATGATCTCATTTTCTTGGTATATCTCGGCATTATATCTATGAGCTTGTTTGCCATTGTGAGAATTTTATCTGCATTTTCAACATTCATTGCCCTGTCAGTAAGATCCATGAGGCTCTCCATGGACAATCCGTCCTTATGGCCGATATTTCCTCCTGGGCTTCTGTCTTTTACCACTTTTTCTATTTCATGGGCCGTTTCCATTTTCCTGGATGCTTCCTCCATTGATTTCTCGACATTTTTTGAGTTAATTGAAGGATCAGAATTCCCGTTTCTGTTCATATTATTCTTTGCATTATTGTTCAATTCTTTCATAAAGTTAATGCTGTACAACATCGAGAGCCTGTCATTAAGAAGAGAATATGTCTTTGCCTGTGAAAAATCACGGGTTTTAATCATATAATCCATTTTCAGCCTGACATTTTCCATGAATTCATTGCTGTTTCTGGTTCTGTTCACACCGGCTATTCCTGAATAAAATAAAAAATAAAGGTCGGATGCCGCAGTTTTGATCTCTTCAGCAGAATTTTTGTCAAGGTCAATGTTTACGCGCCTGACCAGTCTTTCCTTAGTTATCCTGTAAACAGTACTTGATTCAGGAATGCCGCTTATATTACTTTTTGGTGTATTTCCCATATCAGTCACCTTCCCTTGAGTTTTTCATATCGCTCACCTGCAAAGTTCAGGGATGAGTTAATTCTGTTTACTATATCCCTGTGGTATGGCGAACTATCGCTTCCCAGATCAAATTTCATTTTTTCCAGTTTTTTAATATATATTTCCAGAAGGCTCAACTGGTCGAGAACAACATTATACGGTGAATTCCTGTTTATTGCATCCTCTGTGGCCTGTATGAGCGATTTTGTTTCCTCCATGGTAGTTTCAGCTTTCTGCACAATTTCGGATTTGTTTTCCAGCTTTGAATCGATGATCGCTGCCTCTATTTTCGGCTTATAATCCTCGCTGTCTGCACTATAACGGAGCGCCATGGCTATATCATTCCCTGTAATGGTTTTTGAGTTCATGAGTATACTGAAAGCAGATGCAATCTTCAGTAGTTTTATCTTTCTCCTATCGCTCAGTATAACATCATTCTCCTCCATCTGGAACAGTGCCTCCATATACCTATCGATAACATCATTTTTCATATTTCTTAGATGGTTCAGCCTCTCTA
Source organism: Thermoplasmata archaeon (assembly GCA_021797385.1). The sequence continues at coordinate 26,920 of JAJZZW010000004.1, forward strand.
TGGCATCGGCCTGCAGGTTTCTAACCTCTTCAATGGTGATAAATGGCCTTTCATCATCCTTTCTTGCCTCCATATTGATTCCCCTGTCAAGGAGGTCACGGAGTATAGTTCTCTCAACATATCCGTGGAACACCTTAATGGGGTATCTGTCATAGAGTGCCATATCCTCCTCATCATCTGAGATTTCATTGCTTGCAGAATAAATTCCCAGAAGGTCGAGGTCCATCATAACTCCACCGTTGGGCAATCTCCTGTTTAGCATGATATCAAGCAGGGTATTCCTTATTGCAGAACTTGCCTTGAATATCTCATCCAGGAATACTATGTTTGAATCGGGTAGCTTTCCTGTTATGATATTTTTATATTCACCATTTTTCAGGGCATTGATATCTATGGGCCCCAGCAACTCTTCCGGTTCTGTAAATTTTGTTAGCAGGTAATAAAAATAGCGTGCGTTCATGAGTTTACTCATTGTATCTATAATTGATGTTTTTGCAGTACCCGGAGGCCCGATGAGAAGCGTGGGTTCGCCGGATATCAATCCAGCAAGTACACCGTTTATTACATCCTCCCTTCCAACGAATGTGTTGGTAAGATAATTCTGTACTTCAAAGATTTTATTGATATTTTTCATTCTTATAACAAATTAAAACGATGTTTTATAAAGTTTTGCCAGATGGATAAGTCATTGCTTTTTATCATCCGGCTTCTTGTCATCAGGTTTTTTGTCTTCGGTTTTTGGCTCACTGGCCTTTTTTAATTCACTGTATGCATGTTCAAAGGCAAGATTTGTCTCGTTTATTGTTTTTTCCATGGTTCTACCGGACAATTTTACCTTTGCAAGAAAGACATTTGTTGTCGCCCCCCTTGTTAAAAGTATAATTTCAGTATCAGGTAGCAGTTTCGCGGTTTCATCTATTAATTTCCCGGAGGGAACATCCGAATTCAGTGTTACCGTAACCGGATAAACTATTTCAGAACCCTCATACATTGAATTGGGTCCCAGCACGTTGAATTTTGATTTTATATCCCAGTAAGCACCGTCTATTGCCATATTCGCCCTGGCAGTTTTCTCATTTATCTCAGTGACCTCATTAAATGAAATCAAGGCCTCGAAGGTATTGCTGACGCCGTTTTTGCTGGAAAGGAAGAATTTCATATCCTTTAAATCATCCCTTGCATTTACCTCTTCAAGTATTTTGTCTGCCGGTACATCTGCCTGTGCGGTTATGTTCAGAGGATAAATATAACTGCTCCCATTATCCCTGAATTCCGTTATCACGCTGTTTCCAAGAATTTCAGAATTTGGCAAATATATTACGTTGTTGTCTTTTGTCAGTATCTTTGAAAACAGGGTTTTAACATCCACCACTTTGCCGGTAGTTTCCACACTCCATACCCATGAATTGACTGATATGACTTCCCCGAATTTTACTGTATTGGACGACGTTGCAAATATGCTGGATAAAACATTGGAGGCAACCGTCTGCACAGCAAGACCCAGTACCACACCTCCTATTGCACTTCCTGCAAGTATTCCTGTAACACTGACATGGAATGCACTCATTACCAGTGCAAGTATTATCACATAAAAAATAATTCTGACTATGAGGGATATGCCGTAGAGTCCACGGTTAGTTTTTATCAATACCTCCCTGAGATACTTGATAAATGATCCAACTATTAATAATCCCACTATCAGTATGACTATCGCATGTACGGATTCTATTATAAATACCTCATCTGATCTATACTGCGGCAGAAATGTATTTATGAATAAGTCTGCTAAATAGCCAGAAAGTATGGCCAGTATTACCCCAATTACCACTTCTGATGCTATTTTTAATACCTGATCCCTTCTAACAGCAAGATTTGATTTAGTTTTTGCCATTATTTAACCTCCGTGTTTATTTCACTGAATCCTGTATAAGGTACAAGAACATCAGGTACTTTTATTCCATTTTCCTGCTGGAAATTTTCCATTATTGCCACAAGAACCCTTTCTGTTGCAATTGCGGTACTGTTAAGGGTATGAACAAATTTATTCCCATCCGGAGTTCTGTATTTTACATTGAGTGACCTTGCCTGGTAATCGGTATCATTAGATGCTGAAACAACTTCCCTGAACTTTCCCTGGGACGGGTACCACACTTCTATATCATATTTTTTGGCCGCAAGGCTGCCGAGGTCACCGGAACATATATTAACAATTCTGTACGGTAATCCAAGGCTTCTGTAAATATCCTCTGCATTGCTTACCAGTTCCTTGAAGTAATCCCATGATTCATCTGGCTTGCAGTAAATAAACTGCTCTATCTTGTTGAACTGGTGAACCCTGAATATGCCCTTCGTATCCTTGCCATGGGCGCCGGCTTCCCTTCTGAAGCAGGGTGAAACGCCACTCAATCTCAATGGCAATTCGTTCTCTTCCAGGGTTTCACCGGATAGCATGGATGCGAGGGGGTGCTCAGCAGTTGCAATTAGATAAAGGTCATCCCCTTCTATTTTATACAGCGCATCCTTGAACGTTTCAATGTCAGTGGCACCTGACATGGAAGCGTAATTAATCATAAACGGTGGCTCCATAACAGTAAAATTTCTCTGGGATAAGAAATCAACTGCATAATTAATGAGTGCCAGTTCCAGCTTGAAGAGCCTATTTTTCAGAAAATAAAACCTTGAACCGGCTATTTTACCAGCTCTCTGCAGATCTGCCAGGTCATATTTTTCCATGAGTGTCTGGTGGTCAACAGGCCTTGTATCAATTATTTCATAGTCCCGTGAATCCATGCTATTCTGTCTGAAATATTCCTCATCTTCGCCGAATACCCGTGCATGCCCCCAATACTTTACAATTTTGCTATTATCGTCACCCGTGCAGACAGGTACATCATCAGCCAGAAGATTTGGTATAAGGTGAACTATTTCACTTCTTCTGCTCTCTATCCCCTTCTGTTCTTCCTCGATGCTACTGATTTTTTCGTTGATCTCCCTTACACTGTCTTTCAGCCTATCGATATCCTTATTTCCTGTTTTCATCATTCTGGAAATATCAAGGCTGATGGTATTTTTATTGTGTTTATAATCATTAAGTGTTCTGAGATTATCCTTCCATTTAGTATCCAGTATGAAAAATTCATCAAGAATCTTCGTATCAAATCCTCTGGCCCTGCATGAATCGTAAAATTTTTTACTTTCAGATCTCAGAAGTTTTATATCTATCATATTTTTGACCTTTAATATTAATATAAAAAGACTATATGTTTTTTATGATAAATTTTTGATTTTTACGGAATTTTTATTGAAAATGCATCAAGAAATTCTCTTTCCTTTTCATTTAACCCGGCAGGTATAATAATTGAAGCGGGGGAACCTGCAATCCTGTTGCCTATAATATTTTTTATGCTTGAATTGATTATTTCTTCATTTTCAGTGGCTATTCCTATACCAACTATTACCTCTGTATCACCGGTTATAATCTGTTTCTTCCTTTTTTCTTCCATACCGATGAGTGTGAGCAAAGCCTGATATGGGGGCATAGTTTTTCCATCTGCAAGATCCAGGAGCAGGAGTGTATGCATATTATTTGAATAATTCAGATATATTTTATCATATACACTGGTAGGGAAAAAATTTTCATAAACAAATGGCATGGATACAATGTTACCCATCTTGTAGTTAAAAAGCCCTGTTCTGGATACAAAAGCCGTAATTATCGACGCATTTTCAAATACATTTGCGGTTATGCCGAGCCTTTTGGCCTCCATTCTGATCTCATTATGCGTTGTTGCTGAGAGCGCATCTCCTGTAACAATTAATGTCACAATTTTAGTTTTGGCTTCAACCAGAATATCCATTCCTCTTTCAATGAAATCCCTGTCTGCCTTCTTCAGGGTACCTCCGCAAAGGTCCTTTAATGAATCAAATGTGCTTTCTGGGGAAATTGATGTATAAGTTTCAAAATAAACAATATCAGAATCCCTGAGAATATCCGCTTCTTCTAATGTAAGGCTCCTGGGTCCCCGCAAGCCCAGGCCCATTATATTTAACATACCTATATCAGATCCTCTTCAATCCTTATAACTTCATTCAGTTTTGCCAGCCTTTCACCACCGATTGTGCCTGTTTTTATGAATCTGGAATTGAACGCAATAGCAAGAGAGGCAATAAAATCATCGGTCGTTTCTCCACTTCTGTGAGAAACTACTGTGTCCATAGAATTCTTTGTTGCAACTTTAACCGATGCTACCGTATCTGATAGTGTTCCTATCTGGTTGACCTTGATCAATACAGCATTTGTGGATTTTAATTCCACACCCTTCTGAATCCTCGTTGCATTTGTTGTATAAAGATCATCGCCCACTATCATCGCATTTTTTCCAATCTTTTTTGTTATTTCCGCAAATCCCTCGAAGTCACTATCATATAGTGGGTCTTCTATATAGTAAAAGCCGTGTTCCCTGTTCAGTGAAATTGCGTAATCTATCTGTTCATCCCTGGTTTTTGTAGATTTTTTGTATTTATATTTTCCATTTTCATGGAATGAATCTGCTGCGAAATCAACTCCAAGGTATATTTTTACATTATTTTCAGATGATATCTCTCCTGCGGCAGATTTCATTATATCTATTGCATCCTCATCAGAAACATCTGCTGTCCACGCTTTTTCATCTCCCAGGCCGACGCTCTGCCCTTTGAGTTTTTCGGATAATTTTTCACCCACCCTTCTATGGACCTGTATATTATAGAATACGGAATCGTAAAAGGTCTTGCCCTGTGAAGAGACGAGGAATTCCTGAATTGTAGTACCATTTTTCGAATGTTTTCCACCACCTATTATATTGCCCATCGGGCGCGGTATTGATGGATTTAGGCCACCCACATATCTATAAAGTGGAATTTCAAGATAATTGGAAACTGCCTTTGCATTTGCCATGGACAGAGCTGTTGCAAGATTTCCACCCATACTGGCAAAGTCATCGGTTCTATCCAGCTCATGCAGGAGTCTATCAAAGGCACCCTGGTTCATTGCATTGAAGCCTTGAAGCGCATTTTTTACATGTCTGTTATAGAAATCCACACTTTTATCAATATCATTATCCGGATATGCCTTTACTTCCGTTTTTCCCGTGCTTGCACCTGCAGGTGCGGAGGCTGTTCCCGAGGCATAATTCAAAAAAATTGTAGCCTCTATAGTAGGATTGCCTCTGGAATCAAATATTTTTGTAATTTTCGAATCAACTATTTCTATATCTTCCATATAATGATAACGTTATAAAAAATATATATTTATTGATTGCACTTATTTTTTTAGACCGTGACAGGGATAATGTAATTTCCCACATTTATTATATAATTGTTAAAAAATGCTCATAGGAAAACTTAATTATTAGAATTAGATAATGATTACGTGGACACTAAAGATGATGATGTTGAAGAATGGGTATCTAAATTAAGTGTTAAGAGCACCAAAGAAATAGAGGTCCCCAAACTTCTGTTTAATCAGGTAGTAGGCCAGGAGCACGCTGGGGAGGTCATTAAAAAAGCAGCTATGCAGAAGAGGCATGTGCTTTTAATAGGCGAACCCGGAACGGGCAAATCCATGCTGGCCCAGTCTATGGTCGATTTTCTACCTAAAGAGGATCTTGAGGATATTTTGTGCTTTCCCAACACAGAGGATTCAAATAAACCTAAAATCAAAACTTTTCCTGCTGGAAAGGGAAAAGAAATATTAAGGCAGTACCAGATCAAGGCAGAACGTGAAAAGAAAGATAGATCTAAAAGCATTCTATTCATAGTTCTTTCAATAATATTACTTGGAGCAATTCTAGCCATATATCTGTGGGCAGTGGCGAAATCACCAGGCACCGCAATAGAAATACTGTTCCTTGCAATCATAGGTGCAGCATTCCTGTATATAATTATGGCAATGAATCCCGCGGCCCGTGTTGAAAGGGCAATGGTTCCGAAATTGCTTGTCGGGCATAATCCCAATGATAAACCCCCGTTTATAGATTCGACGGGCGCACATTCCGGGGCATTATTAGGCGATGTAAGGCATGATCCTTTCCAGTCTGGAGGATTAGAAACACCTGCCCATGAAAGGGTAGAAGCCGGTAATATGCAGAAGGCTGATAAGGGCGTTTTGTTCATAGATGAAATAAACCTTCTCAGGCCAGAGGATCAGCAGGCCCTATTAACTGCAATGCAGGAAAAACGTTTCGCAATATCGGGTCAGAGCGAGAGAAGTGCAGGTGCAATGGTGCAGACAGAGCCTGTACCGTGTGATTTTGTGCTTGTAGCAGCAGGAAATCTTGATGCTATAAGAAATATGCATCCTGCTCTGAGATCGAGGATCAGGGGATATGGTTATGAAGTGTATATGAATGACACCATGGAAGATTCTGATGAAAATAGGAAAAAAATAGTTCAGTTCATCGCACAGGAAATAGCCAAGGATAAAAAAATACCGCCATTTGATATAAGTGCAATTACAGAAATACTGAAAGAAGCCCAGAAACGTGCAGGTAGAAAGGGCAGATTAACATTGAGGCTAAGAGAACTCGGCGGACTCGTCAGAGTAGCAGGAGATATAGCTGTAACAAATAAACAATCTATAGTAACAGCAGATGATGTAAATGAGGCAAGATCATTGAGCAAGCCAGTGGAACAGCAGATTGCTGATAGGGCAATAGAAGTCAAAAAACTTTATAAAATGTTCACCGGCACAGGCAGTGCAATAGGAAAGGTGAACGGGCTTGCTGTAATGGGGTCGACAGATATGTCTGATTTCACAGGTGTTGTAATGCCGATTGTGGCAGAGGTAACGCAGGCACAGCATCCACATAACGGTACGGTATATGCAACCGGCAAACTGGGAGAGATTGCCAAGGAGGCGGTTCAGAATGTTTCCGCAGTAATAAAGAAAATAAGTGGAAAGAACGTTGCCGATGTGGATATCCATGTTCAGTTCATCGGCACATATGAGGGTGTGGAGGGTGATTCCGCAAGTGTTTCCATAGCAACTGCAGTTATATCTTCCCTGGAATCAATACCTATAGATCAGACGGTCGCCATGACAGGGTCATTAAGTGTGCGTGGAGATGTGCTTCCTGTGGGCGGTGTAACAGCCAAAGTAGAAGCTGCAATAGATACAGGTCTCTCAAAGGTTATAGTGCCAGCGTCTAATTTCAATGATATAATACTTGATGAGGCACACAAAGACAAAATCCAGATTATAGGGGCATCAAGAATAGAGGATGTTCTTGAAAATGCACTCATAACAGGTCCTGAGAAGGATAAGTTCCTCAAGAAAATAAAGGACATCGTTAATCCTTCCACAGATATTAAAAAACCCGTCCAGAGAAGGGGCACAAATGTTGCATAAAATAAAATATTTTTTTTTAAATAAATTTGATGATAACATTCTTGATTTTCTTAAAAACACGCACGGAATTTTTCAATTGATAGACACTAAATGTGTTATTTCCGAGATACAGACACTGGAGGCCATAAGAAAAACAGACAGATTCATGTCACACAATGAAAAAATAAGGTCTCCTGGAGCTATTCTCCTGATGTACATAGCAAGAACTAATCAGATAAACGTCGCAATAGAAAAATGTGGCATAAATAAAGACACAGAGAGTGGAATAGTAGTTTATTCAGATCAGAATGATCTTCAGTTTTTAATTAAAAATGATTACATACGTATTGCCGGAAGATTATTGCCATATGATAAACCGGAATACGATTTTGAGGTTTTTTCAGGGATGGCAAAGATAGATCTTATGCATTGATAGTGGATAGCATATCATATACCCCATCAAACGTCATGTGGAACTCACTTATCCTGTTTTCAATCGCCATTGCTGCAGTAATATTTGCAAACATAACCGACTTTTTTAAATTCAGTCCTCTATACAGTGCCGTATAAAGTCCTGCCCTGAATGAATCCCCTGCCCCTACTGTATCTTTAACATGACTGGCTTTTATTCCATGAATTATACTGGAATTACCATCTTCAATCAATATGGCACCATTGGGACCGTCTGTAATTATAATATTCCTAATTTTCCGGCTTATTT
>JAJZZW010000059.1 GCA_021797385.1 Thermoplasmata archaeon
TGTTATGGACATTTCATTTTTCAGTGCGTATATAATACCAGGGTCAACTGAATATATCTTCTTGTTATATGACATTTTTTTGTTTTCAGATCTGGTGTATATATTCAGGCTAAACAGAAAAAATATCTCCCGGGCATCATATAAAAATTCCAGCAATTTATTTTTGCTGATTTTATAACCTATAGACTTAAATGTATTGTACATTTTTGATATACTGAAATATTTAGAGTATATAGATATTGAATACTTCATAAACGCATCAAGAGCATTTACCTCAGATATATTAAAATGTTCAGCCATATCCATGGAAAATATTGTATTATAATACGATTTTAATATCCTTAATTTATTATTATTGTCTTTCTCAAGGGTAACTTCGGGATATCCACCATATTTAAGATAATTATTGAGCTCTGATAGTATATATCCTCGTTGATCTGTGTATCCGGTTAAATTTGAATATTTTATTCCATTAAATTCTAAATATTCATGGAAACTCAGTGGCATTATGGTATACTCAATATTTCTGCCCCTCAACGAAGTGGAAATTTCTCTGCTCAATAATTTAGAAGATGATCCTGAAATAAAAATTTTGTATTTTGATGTATCATAAATCCTTCTTATGTATTTTTCCCAGAATTTTATATTCTGTATCTCATCAAAGAACAGGTATATTTTTTTATCCTTTGGGGGTTTTGCAAGTTCAATGAACAAAGGAATTATATTATCCAGATCTGAAATTGTTACATTTATCAATCTTTCGTCTTCAAAATTTATGTATAATATATTGCTTTTAGGTTCTGTTTCAAATAATTTATTGATTAAATAATACAAAAAATATGTTTTCCCTGATCGTCTCGGGCCTATAATTGTGATAATCTGATTTGAATTTATTGATACATTAATATCTCTTTTATGTGCTTCAGGTACACTCTCAAGTAACCATTCTGATATTACTTTTCTGAAAGCTAATTTGCTGCCTTCCATATGTATGCAATACAATAATAATATAAAATTGTTTTCTAATAAAACAATTTCATACAAAATTTGTTTTATTGAAAAACAAATTATTATAACAGATTAATTTCGTAAACAACAGGGGGTTTATATTCACACATAATTATTGACACAATCCTTCTATAGTGAAACACATACAGCGTATATCTAAAAATGGACAAATCAACATATATAAATGACCCGAAGACGGATAATTATTTATAGAGTTAGTTGTTTATATAATGGTATGATAAAAAACAATCCCGTACCACTGGCATTATCAGCAGGTTGGTATGGAGAACTTGCTGTTGGAAAAACGGTAACTGTTATATCTAATATACCTGGTATTAGCTTACTACTTGCAGTTCGTTACGCTGACATGGCAAATAATATAGATAACAAAATAGGCACCAATAATTGGGAGGAGAGTTAAGTATGGTTAGCCTAAATTTTTATGTGTTTATTATTTTATTAATACCCTCTACAATATTTTCAGTAGCAATGCTAATATTAATACGCTACGATAAAATAAATTATCTCTCAAAGAAAATACGTTACATAATTGTCGGTATAGAAATGTTGATATATATGGCTGCCTCCCTAATTTATCTGTATTTATTGTTACCTTATTTTATTATTTTTATCATTTTGCAGCTTATTCCCCCTGCCATATTGAATTTTATACTCTTTTATAAATCTGTAGACAAAAATGGAGACTATGTAGTTAGAAATTAATTAGTATTAACACATGCGATACTCAATATTTATCCTAATTTCCCCTAACAGAATTAATAATTTGCATAATTTAATATCCACTTATAAGATTTAATTCCATGAAGCTTGTGGAACTTATACCCAATTTCAGTGATGGACGGAACAGAACAGTAATTGATTTACTTGAAAAAAGTGTAAAATCAGTACCTGATGCAAAATTACTGGATTCTGAAATGGATTATGACCACAACAGAAGCGTTCTTACTGTTGTTTGTTCCCTAGACCATGTTATTGATCTTGCATTTAACTTGATAAAAACCGCAGCGGAAAATATAGATATGAATGTACAGTCTGGTCTGCATCCACGCTTCGGTGCTACAGATATAATGCCTCTGGTGCCCCTGGAAGACACATCAATGGAAGAATGCATAGAACTTTCACAGGGATTAGGAATGAAAGTAGGAAAGGAACTGGGAATACCTGTATTTATGTATGCATACTCTGCAAAAACACCTGAAAGAAAAAATCTTGAAAATATAAGGAATAAAAAATTTCAGATTGAAGAATTAAGAAGCGCCATAGGAACCGGAAATTACATACCTGATTACGGTCCGGAAGTAGTTGGCAGTGCAGGTGCAACTATAATAGGTGCAAGGGATTTTCTTATTGCGTATAATATCTATTTGAATACAGACGACATAAAAATTGGGAGAAAAATAGCATCTGCAATAAGGGCCAGGGATGGTGGTTTTGCCTGCGTCAAATCTCTGGCTTTCAAGATGCCGGAAAAAAATCTTGTACAGATATCGATGAATATAGTAAATTACAGGAAAAATCCTGTATACCGTATATTCGAAGCGGTAAAAACTGAGGCAAAAGGATTTGGTGTTTATCCAGTAAAATCAGAGTTCATAGGAATGGTTCCGCAGGAAGCACTTGTTGACTCTTTTAACCATTATTTGATGTCCGGACTAAAAAATAAAAATGTACTGGATTATGCACCGGGAAAAATATAACTTAAAATTTCTCCTTTATGTATTTTTTAATTGCTTCAATTGCCCTATCATTTTCCTCTTTTGTCCCTATTGTTAATCTGGACCTGTCCTTTACCAGTGGGAGTTTTCTTATATGTATCCCGTTTTCTTCCATATAGCCATATAGATCCTTTTTAAGGAGGAGAAAATTCGCACTGCTAGGATATGCTATATCCTTTATTTCATTGTAAACACGCTCCCGTTCCTCTACAATATATTTTATTTTTTCTACAACAAGGCTGTAATTATCAATCATGATCTCTGCCATTTTAGCTGAAAGTATATTCATATAAAACGGTGCCTGCAATTTTTTGATTTCAGATATAAATTTGCTATCTGCTATGCCATATCCTACCCTCATTCCCGCCAGGCTAAAAGCCTTGGAGAACGTCCTTAATATTATTAGATTGCTATATCTTGTAATAAGGTCAGTATAATCCTCACCTGAAAACTCATAATAAGCATTGTCAAGTACGGTTGTTATACCGGAATCAAGAATTTTTTTTATGCTTTCCCTATCTATAAGATTCCCTGTCGGATTATTCGGCGAACATATTACCACAAGTTTTGCATCCTTCTGCGCCAGTATACCATTAACATCAAGGGAAAAATCGCTGCGGAGCGGGACATCAATCGCCCGGTGGCCATAATTTCTAGCATAGAATGAATACATTTCAAAGGTTGGTGAACTGACAACTATATCACCTTCTGCATGCCTGATTAGAATATCAAGCAATTCGTCACTACCATTGGCTGCAATAATGTTTTCACTGCTAAACCCGGTAAGCCCTGCCAGTTTTTTAATAAGGGAAGGCAACCCCTTTTCAGGATACCTGTTAAAATCTGCATCCTTTGCATAGCTTATGAATTCTTTTTTTACTTTTTCCGGTACATTGAATGGATTTTCGTTCTTGTCAAGGTATATTTCTTCCATGGTTTGACATTTTTATTTTATTATTAAACTTAATCAAGTGTTTTTAGATACTGGACAATATCGTTTATTATTTTATTTCCATATACCTTTGAAGCCCCTTTAAATTCAACTCTTGAATTAATTTCATGCACAATCAACCCTTCATCGGTTTCCATGGCATCAATCCCTATTATGCCCGGGTCGAAAAGATGTGCAACCTTTATAAGCATGTCAAGCTGGGATTCTGGCAGCACTGCTTTTTCCACTTTCCCACCAAGGGCGAGGTTTGTTTTCCAGCCCTCGCCCGAGTATCTGTATATTGTGGCAGAGATATTGTCTCCCACAACTATTGCCCTTACATCCCTTGGCGGCCTATTTACATATTTTTGAAGATAGTATGAATTTTCATTTACCATATCATTCATTGAGAATACTGTTTCTGCAATATTCTCATTCTCTAAAAGTGATATCATCCTGCCCCAGCTCCCACTTGCTGGCTTAAAAACTACAGGATATTCCATATTATCTGCAGTTGATAGGGCATTGTCGTGTGAAAAGGATACTAAAGTTTCCGGAGTTTTTATTCCATTTTTATATAGATAAGAGGTGGTAAATACTTTATTTCCTGCAATATTGCAGGTATTAAAGGAATTGATTGTCTTAATCCCATGCGATTCAAGTATATATGAGTAATAAAGAGACCTCCTGGAGCTCATGCACCTTATAATAGCTGTACCTTCAAAATCAAGTTTTCCCGTGAGGTTAAGCGCATTATCCTTTGCATTAACCAGATTTAGTTTTACGCCTTCTAACTGGAGCCCTTTTATCAACTCCTTCTCCTCCCAGGATATTGAATCGTAAATGAATGTAAGCATAGGATAATAATTTTTTAGTGTTATTAAATATTTATCGATTAAAATGTAATATTATATGAATATTATACAATATTTACAGTTATAATATAAAATTTATTAATAAATGTAAAGAAATTCTATTGAATATTTAATTTTGATGTTATGCAGCCCATAGTTCTGTCTATGTTTTCTCTGGATATTTCATTGACCCTGTCTTTGCCCATCATCTTTACTATAAGCCCGAAGTCGAATGAGCTTTTCCAATCCAGTAGTGTTTCTTCTCCCTTGCTTTCATAGGATATGCTTATGCTAAACTTCACCTTTGAACCGGCTATTCTCCCACTTCCATCTATATTTATTGAATCCAATCCGGCCTTGTATAGAAATGACATCTTGCCAGTTACACTGCTCATGGCAGAAATTTTAGCAGCAGATATATCAAGCTTTAATTTGCATTGTATTTCCCCGCCATTATTCTGGAAGTCATACACTCCTGGAAGGCACGGTGTTATATTATTAATGTCGGAAAGAAATTCCGCAACGTTCTCTTTATTATTTTTTATGGTTATTTTGCCGCTGAATTCCATTTAATCACCCAGCCTTATGGCTTCGTTGAAAATAAAGGCACTTTCAAGCTGGGTTAAGTAACCGTAATCCATGCTGGTGCCATATGAACTTATATAATTCATGAATGTTGTGTTTAAATCCTGTTTATGCTTTTCTATGAATTTATCGAAGGCATCATTCAGGATGATTTTCGATGTATCCTGTGAATGTGTTCCTGTAATTTTAGAAAGTTTCTGTGATACCGCCTGCCCCATGAGCCTTGACGTTGTGAATTTTCCGCCTATTATGCTGAATAAATTGTTCATATTTTCGTATATCCTGAAATCTCTTGTAGCCCTTGAATAACCTTCTCTGATCAGCGGGCGCATGGAACTGTATAGTTTTTTATACCTGTGCCTGGAAAGTGATGGAACCATCTCTGAAACTTCAGATAGCATGGTATCAAGGTCTTCCGGGTCAATGTCATTGTTATCTACATTATCAGATATAATAGCCACAGTGCCTGCAACCGACATACTTCCATATGGGAGCAATATATCCCCATCTGAAGGTTCCCTCATTCTGTTTAAGATACCATGTGAAAATAAATAGTCATAGGATGCCATGTAACCCAGTGTGGGCATGACCTCAAAATCGCCGATGCCGAAGGATTTTAAAAGTTGTCCTGACCATGGCCCGGTCGTGTTTATTATATAATCAAATTTCTCATTCACAATTCTACTATGTGACCTGTATTTTATAGATTCAACAGTTTTTCCATCAACTTCAGCTTTCAGGACTTCTGATTTAAATCTCAGTTTAGCACCCATTAACTGTGCCTCAACTGCCACAGCCGCTGCGAAGGGGTGTGCAGATATAACTTTATCAGGAACACGAAAAGCCCTTAAAATATTTTTATTAATATTCGGTTCCAGGTCAAGCATTTCATCAATACCCAGTTCTTCTGTTGGTATGCCGTTTTCTTTATTTTTCTGTAGAAGCTTATCACCGTATTCAGCCTCTGCATCATTTAATGCAAGATAATACCCCCCTGTATTTTTTATAAAGGATGAGGCAGTGTTAGAAAGCAGTGCGTTTTCATGTATGCATTCCTTTGCAGATTCCGCATCATTCACAGAATATCTGGACCCGCTGTGGAGCATTCCATGAAATTTTCCTGAAGTACCGCAAAGAATGTATTCCCTATCAAAAAGTGTCACGTCATAACCATCAAGTGCAAGGTTAAGTGCAGAGAACAGCCCTGTTATCCCGGCACCTATAACGCCTATTTTCTCCATAAAAGGCTTATTTTAATATTATATATATTTTTATTTAAATGTCCTTTACATAAATATTTCCGGAATGAAATTTATACACCAATTTAATATATAAAAACATTTTACGTCTCCTTCACATTGCTGGCATGGTATATTCCGGGATTTAAATATACCTGTGAATTCTGAAATCTATATGTATCTATATAAGCATATATATTGATACGTAGATAATTTAATAAGTTACCTGTAGTTAAGGGAGCGTGCAAAAACCTGCAAGTACAAATAAAATAGTAATTTTATCAGCATTTGGAATGCTTCTTGATGGCTACCAGCTAACTGTAATCGCATTTGCCGTCCTTTTAATACCGGATTATATACACCTCAGTGATTATTCACTCGACTATGGGCTACTGATAGCTTCCGTAATAATAGGTGCAATTATAGGAACGATACTGGTTGGATACCTGAGTGACCTTGTTGGCAGGCGCAGGGTATACCTTTCAACGCTTCTGTTCTTTATACTATTTGACATGATTTCAGTATTTTCGGTTAATTTTTATATGCTCTTTATCTCGAGGGTACTTCTTGGGGTTGTCCTCGGGGCAGAATACCCTGTTGCCAATTCATATATAGCTGAGGTAACTCCCTCCGATAAAAGGGGATTCTATCTTGCCTTTGCAACTGTTTTCTTCAGTGTAGGGTCTATCAGCAGTGCAATAGTTGCTGTTTTTATGTTTCCATTGGGAAATATAGGATGGCGCCTGATGCTCGGTGTCGCAGTCATACCTGCAATTATCGTAGAATTTATGAGATTTTCCCTGCCAGAGTCCAAACTCTGGGAAGAGAAAAAAGAGAAAACAGGCTTTCTTGAGATGTTTTCAAAAAAATATTCTAAGAATATAATTTTAGCAGCACTTATCTGGTTTCTTTATGATATTGTTGCCTATGGGCTGTCTCTTACACTTCCAACAATATTGAAACTGGGGCATTTCGTAACCAATGTTGACAATGCCCTTTTGACCACATTTTTCCTTGTAATAGGAATAGTTTCAGGGGTATTTGTAATGATCAAGGTGGATAAGTTTGGAAGAAAAGGAATCCAGATTACCGGTTTTCTTATGATGGCTATTCTATTTCTCATTCTGCCGCATTATTATTTTCTTGTAGGAATTATAGTTATAGTATCTTTCCTCGAGTTATTCAATTCCTTCGATGGAGCAACAGTTGGTATAATTCCGGCAGAGGTAACAATTACCCGATTCAGGGGGACTTCATATGGATTTTCATCAATGATGGGAAAGATAGGCGCCGTTATAGGCGTAATTGCAATGTCGCTTCTTATACATGGAAAAAATTATTTTAATGCTTATATATTTTTAGCTGTAATAATGATAATTGCGATACTTCTCACACTATTGCTTCCGGAAACAAAAAATATAAAACTGGAATAAAAATAAAAAAATATTATTTGCTGAAATATGGGCTTTTAAATTTAGGCCCTTTCTTTATTATATCCCTTGATGATTCATACCCGGCATCTGCATGCCTTATCACGCCAATTCCCGGATCAGCGTTTAAAACACGCTTTATGCGTTCCGCTGCGTCATCTGTTCCATCTGCAATTATTACAAATCCAGAATGTATTGCATTTCCTATTCCTGTCCCGCCACCGTGGTGCACAGATACCCATGACGCACCTGAAATGGCATTCAACAGTGCGTTAAGTATGGGCCAGTCGGCTATGGCATCGCTGCCATCTTTCATAGCTTCCGTTTCCCTGTAAGGAGATGCAACAGATCCAGTATCATGGTGGTCCCTGCCTATTGCTATCGGTGCATCCAGCTCTCCTTTCCTGACCATGTCATTTATCATGAGGCCTATTTTTTCTCTTTCTCCATAGGATGCATAGCAGATTCTGGCTGGCAATCCCTGGAAGTGAACGTATTCCCCTGCAAGCTTAATCCAGTCCGTCAGATGCTTATCATCTATATTCTTCAATATGGCTTCATCTATCTTTCTAATGTCATCAGGATTTCCAGATAGGGCAAGCCACCTGAATGGCCCGGAACCAACAGCAAACAGGTCACGTATATATGCAGGCACATATCCCTGAATTTCGAAGGCGTTGCTTAATCCCCCTTCCCTGGCTCTTGTCCTTATATCATTTCCATAATCAAATACAGAAGAACCTTTTGACTGGAAATAAAGCATGGATTTTACCTGTTTTACTATGGTTTCGTAAACCTTTTTCTTGAATTGTTCAGGATGTTCTTCCCTGAATTTCTGGAAATTTTCTATAGTGTAGCCTTCAGGGACATATCCAAGGTTTAAATCATGTGCTGCTGTCTGGTCAGATACTATATCCGGCACTATTCCCTTATCCTGCAATTCCTGGTAAACTGTTGCAGCATTCCCCAGCACAGCAATGGATACAGGTTTTCCGGATTTAATCGCCTCATCCTTGAGTTTAAGTGCTTCATCAAGTGTTTTTGTGTATTTATCAAGATATTTGTCCCTTAGCCTTCTATTAATTTTCTCCATGTCCACCTCAACAATAATGCTTGTGCATCCATTCATCTTGGCAGCCAGTGGCTGGGCTCCTCCCATTTCTCCCAATCCTGCAGATAAAAACCATTTTCCTTTCAGATTGTCGCTGTGGTATACTTTTTTTGCAAGTGCATACAGAGTTTCGTATGTCCCCTGCAATACACCCTGAGTTCCTATATAAACCCACGAACCTGCAGTCATCTGCCCGAACATGGTAAGCCCTCTTGCTTCCAGGTCCCAGAATACATCATCGGTGGCCCAGTGCGGGACAATCTGTGCGTTTACTATAAGAACCCTTGGTGCCTCCTTTGTTGTCCTGAAAATTCCAACGGGCTTGCCCGATTGCACCAGAAGAGTTTCGTCATTTTCAAGTGATTTGAGCGACTCTATAATTTTATCATATGCTTCCCAGTTTCTTGCTGCTTTTCCCTTGCCGCCATATACTATAAGATTTGCAGGGTCCTTAGCCACCATCGGGTCAAGGTTATTCATCAGCAATCTCATAGCTCCCTCCTGAGACCATCCCTTTGTGTTTAGTTTATTTCCATGTGGTGCATGGATATCTTTATGTTCCATATTAAAATAAAAACACATGAATATTTAAATGTTATTTTATGCCAGCGATTAAATTATACTTGAAGGCATAGAAACACTGAATACCATATAAAAATATCGCTTTAAATTAGTGTGTTGCATAATTCATTTCAATTTAATAATTATTCCATAATAAATTTAAAACTTAAAAGGTAAACCCCTATATAGTGAAATATAGGGGCGATTTGCTTTGACACCACAAATCAATAATAAAATAAATAGAAGTATAAAAAGGTACTGGATTGGTTCCAACAGGAGATGGGAAAAGTATAATGAATCACTTGTGGACAGGGTAGAATACCTTACAGATCTATCATTCATAAAGGATTATGATTCTCTATTGGAGGAAAATAATAATGGTAAAATAGGCCATCCATACAAAGTACCCGATGCATTGATAATGTATTTAGCGAGATTAAGATCTATATTCAATATACCTTTCAGGTCACTTGAAGGCATGTTAAGATCCTTAGCAATTATAACAGGAATAAAATCAATATCATATAGTGAAATATTCAGGAGGATAAGGAGAATTAAGCCAGATCTGAATAGCAATATTAACAGTAAGCTGGATTGCATTATAGATTCTACTGGATATAAGATAACAATAAGGGGAGACTATTTAAGGCATAAATGGCATAAGAAAAGGAAGGGATGGCTCAAATTACATGTAATAATATCATTAAAAGATGTTACTGTATTATCATTCACAATTACAGATGAGCATACACATGATTCTAAAGCTGCTAGAAAAC
>JAJZZW010000060.1 GCA_021797385.1 Thermoplasmata archaeon
CCTGCCGCCTTTAATTCAGCAGCCTTATTTGACATGCTAACAGTTGCTGATTCATTGATTTCATTAACCCGGGATGATACCATGATGGTTTATATCCACATGGCTTAAATATTTGTTGTGGAGTATTCTGAATGAATTTTTACCATGATTGTGTTATTCAGAAAGAACGTTTAAGTTAAAATAAAATTTCTATTTTATATTGATAATTTTTAATATGATATTTAAATATTAAATAATTTATAAAGTTTATAAAGTAATATATTTATTAATAGATACATACTTTATAATTATGGCAAAAAATGTAATAATTAGCGGTGGCTCACGGGGACTTGGAAAATCACTTTCAGAAAAAATGTTTGAAATGGGCTACGGTATCTCAACATTTTCCAGAACCATGGTTGATTCCGTAACACAGGGTGGTGAAAAAAATTTTATCACGACCGGTGCGGATATAAGGTATGAAAATGACATACTGAGGGTACTTGAAAGAACAAAGTCTATTGCAGGAGATGCAGACATCCTGATACTTTCAGCAGGAACTGTTACAAGAACAGAGGATATTCTCCATGGTAATGTTATGGCCATGAGAAAAATTTATGAGACAAATGTTTTTGCAAACTTCAATTTAATGACAGCAGCAATGGGATATTTTAGATTGAAAGAAATTGTTTTCATAACATCTGATGTCTCTACCAATAATTATCCTGGCTGGGGTATATACGGTTCATCCAAGGCAGCTATGGATTATATTATAAAACAGGCTTCCATGGAAGAACATGATACACAGTTTTTGAGCATAAATCCAGGAGATATGGATACTGAAATGCACAGGGAGGCAGAACCCGGATCCCATGGTTCAGAGTTAATATCCGCTGATGAGGGTGCTGATAATGTTTTATCAATTATCATGAAAGAGATGGGGATATGAGAAGCATGAAGAATATATTTGAATTGTCAGGGGTAAAATATGGGATTCCCGCTGAATATAAGGGAACTGGGAGAGATGACGTGAAACTTCTATCAATAGACCCTATATCGGGAAAATATAGCAGGACAAAATTTGCCGGTATTGGAAATCATCTCAGTTCAGGAGATACTCTGGTATTCAACAATAGCATGATAGTGCCCTCATCCTTCAAACTATATTCCACAAGGCAGAAAAAATATGTGACGGTAAATATAGGATACAGTGAAAGTGGTTACATAGCGGAATTCCGTGATATAAATAAAGCAGTAGAGAAAGGAGAAAGATTCATTTTTTCAGACATGTCTTATCTGGAAGCGGGTGAACCTTTAGAACAATTTCCCAGGTACCGGAATATAATTTTATCTGATAATTTTAATCTGGAAATCGAGGAAAAGGCAATTGGACGGTATATAAAATATGAAGATAGAATGCCAGATTTTCCGGAATCGACCTACAGGAATGTTTACGCCACCGTGCCCGGGTCTGTAGAATATCCATCTGCATCCCGTCCATTTACTGAATATATCATTGATGAATTAAAAAGGAAGGGAGTCAATATGGTCAATATAACATTGCACTGCAACCTCGGGTCACTGGATGCAACGGAATTTACCGGGAAAGGTAGACTTCTTCCTGAATATTACACTGTATCTGATGAATCTGCATTTATACTCAATAGGGCATTGGAACTGGGCGGAAGAATAATAGCCGTTGGTACTACTGCAGTAAGAGCCATGGCAACTGTATACGATGGCAGATTCAATCCAGGCAGTGGTTATACAGATATTTTCATAAATCAAAATACGGAAACCGGCGTGGACGGCCTCATAACAGGAATGCATGATCCCACAACATCCCACATAAAACTGCTGGAGGCCTTTGTTGATATAAGCCTGCTGGAAAGTGCCTATGAAACTGGGATAGATTCCGGCTTTGCCTGGGAGGAGTTCGGCGATTCAACTATGATCTTGCCACACTTAAAACATAAGATTAAATAGTATTACCGTTGCGAAATTATTTACTCTTTTACCAAGTATATACTAAAATGTTATATATAAATAGTAGTTAAGTATATTTAGTGAATATTATGAAAAGTAAAAAGGTAATGCTTTTGCTAATTACAGTATCAGTCATAGCTATGGTTGGTACTGGATTATATGGAGGTTTTCAAACTGTGCAAACCCCTACCAATGCGCCGGCTTCAACCAGCAGTTCCCCGACAGGAACCTTATACCTATCCCCAGGACCGTCTCCTGCCTTTACAGATAATTTTAATCCTTTCAATGTCTGGTCCCCTCCGGCCGGGATAATGTCCCTGTTTTATGAACCTTTATTGCAGATAAATACGTATAATGGAACAGTTATACCATGGCTTGCAACAAATTACACATGGGATCATAACAATATGCAGCTCGTTCTTCAACTCCGGCATAACGTCCAATTCAGCAATGGTATGGCTTTCAATTCCAGCGATGTTGTGTATATGTTCAACGAACAGAAAACTCTATTCGGAGATTGGGGCAATATAGATAACATCACCGCGGCTGGACCCTATACTGTTGATTTCAACTTTTCAAAGGAAAATACACAGTGCTTGTTCTATATAGGTTCTACATTTATGGTACCGGCACAGCTGTGGAAGGGAGTAAGCGACCCACAGGACAAAGTTGTAACTGATCCCATAGGAACCGGGCCCTATGTACTTTCGAGTTTCAGCGGACAGAAAATAGTTTTAACAGCCAATCCCCATTACTGGCAGGCAGGTGAACCACATATAAAGAATGTAGTGTATGTGGATTATACAAGCAATTCGGCACTTACCCTTGCTCTTCAGGACGGACAGGTTCAGTGGGCATCAGTATTTGAACCTAATATAACAACTCTATTGACTTCCAAGAATCCTAATGCGCATTACTGGTTCCCTCCAGGCCAGCCTGTTACACTTATAACAAATGATAATATATATCCACTTAACCTGAGTTATTTTAGACAGGCTATCAGTCTTTCAATAAACAGAACTGAAATATGCAAGGTAGGTGAATATGGTTATGAGAGGCCTGCAAATGCTGCGGATATATTAAATCAGCAGTTATTTTACCTTAATTCCACAAACAAAGCTAAGGCAAGTGAACTATCTGAATTTAATCCAACTGCAGCACTTAAGCTTCTTGAAGACCATGGATTTACCATGAAGAGTGGAAGGTTGTATGAGCCTAATGGAACTGAATTACCAACAATTAATTTAATATCTGTAGCAGGTTACACTGACTGGGATACGGATATTTCAATAATCGCATCTAATCTTAAGGACATAGGCATAAAGGTGACAATACAAACCCCTACATTAAGCAGTGTTGATAGCGATGTTGCGGAGGACAACTTCCAGATGGCAGAGGTTACAGTAACCGGTATAGGTCCGAATCCATGGTATGATTACTCCGGATTAGTAGGTAAAATTGTACCCCCGGGAACAACAGCATATAACAACGAAGAAAGATGGAACGATACAGGAACAGGATTCCAGACATACTTCAATGAATTCCCCACGGTAGCCAATGTAAGTCAGCAGGATAAAATATTGAATGATATGGCTGGTATTGTATTAAATCAGATGCCGGTTATATCCCTAGTGTACTCAGCCGACTGGTATGAATATGTAAATAGCAGTATTAAGGGATTCCCGGATCAGAATAATCCCTACGGTATACCAATGCCATGGTATCCAGGTCCTATGGAAATAGTCATGCTGCACCTTTATGAGTCAAGTACAACACCAAGCCATGCGAATCCGTATCTGGATTATGAAATAGGAGGCGGAATAATAGCGGCAATAGCAATCGTTGGCTCATTAGCACTATACACAAGAAAAAGAAGGAGGGAAAAAGATTAATTGTGGTGTGAATGATAATTCCATATAAATATATTTTAAAGAAAACTGCTGCGTTTGTTGCGGTTCTGTATGGAGCCATAACATTAAATTTTATTTTACCTAGATTAATACCCGGTGATCCTGCCGAAACTGTATATTCTACTATTATAAGAGAAGGCGGAGGAAGCGTCAGTCCCAGATATTTACACCAACTTGCAGCAGAATATGGTATATCAAATGCACCGATGTATGTGCAATATTATAATTATCTAGTTGACCTTGCCCATGGAAATCTAGGTATTTCTGTAGCTTTTTTCCCGGAACCTGTTTCTTATATTTTATATCATGCACTGCCATGGACACTCCTTCTTGTAATATCATCAATAGCGATTTCGTTCTTTGTTGGCAACAGAATGGGAAGATATGCAGGAATACATAGAAACTCTATTAAGGATCTATCAATGGATATGTTTGCAATGTTCATGGCTTCATTTCCAGCATTCGTTTTAGCATTTATAGTCCTTGACATATTTGCCCTGGATATCAAGCTTTTTCCCATTGGAGGAGCGTACAGCATCTATGTGAATCCGGGGTTTAATATTCCTTTTATAATCAGTGTAATTTACCATGCCGTGCTTCCGGTACTTACAATTATACTTACATCGTTGGGAGGTTGGGAGCTCGGAATGAGAAATAATATTATACCAAATATAAATAGTGACTTTATAAGCTATTCTGAAAATTTAGGATTCAAAAAATATCAGGTAAATCAGATTGCATACAGAAATGCCATACTGCCAAACCTGACTGGATTTGCCATGTCTGTAGGTCTTTCGGTTAGCGGGGTCATAATAGAAGAATCAATTTTTTCCTATCCTGGTGTTGGACTTTACATGATAACGGCAATTGATGATCTTGATTATCCTTTAATTCAGGGAATTTTCCTGATGGTTATAATAGCTGTCCTTGTAGGTAATTTCATTGTCGATATACTTTATGGGTTTTTTGATCCCAGAATCAGACAGGAGAGTGAGTGAAAATGGAAGAACAAGAGGTAATAAAGGATAATAAAAGTCTGCTTGGCAAGATAATTAACCCGCTTAAAATACTGCTTTCAAACGGAAAGGCTAAGGCCGGGTTCATAATGCTGGTGGCTCTTATTTTATTTGCTATTCTTGGTCAATTCTTTTCACCTTATAATCCTACAAAATATGAATTTGCACGTGGAATGCCACCCAGCTACGCACATTTACTGGGAACAACCATTTACGGGCAGGATGTTTTCTCACAATTATTCTACGGTGCTGCGCCCACTCTCATGGTCGGTTTTGCTGTTGGAGTTCTTGGAACACTTATTTCCATAGCCGTAGGAATTTCAGCGGGCTTTGCATCTGAACGTGTTAACACTGTTATTACCGGAATTATAAATATATTTTTGATCATACCCGGTGTTCTGCTTATAATGCTCTTCGGGTCATTTTTCCTTGGGCTTCACCAGTCACTTGGATACTTACCGACAATACTCATACTGATAATAACAGGATGGGCATTCGGTGCAAGAACGTTTAGGTCCATAACACTCTCCATTGCAAAAAGAGATTTTATACTCTCATCAATACTAATAGGTGAATCAAGGCTCAGTATTATTTTCCGGCAGATAATCAGGGCAATATTTCCGGTTATTATATCCAATTTTTTCTTTACGGCCATGTACGGAACCATGGGATTAACCTTTGTGGAATATCTTGGGGTTGGGAATTTATTGCAGGTTAACTGGGGAACCATGCTTTACTGGGCCATAAATAATGAGGCATACCTTACAGGCATGTGGTGGTGGATTTTACCTCCCAGCTTCATGATTTCCATCCTAATGTTTTCGTTTATACTCCTGAACTTTGGTATGGATGAAATAGGAAATCCATCACTTAGAAGGTTTAAAAGTAAAAATAAGAATGAAAATAAAAAAATTATAGGTGATCTGGATGTCAATATTGAGAACTGAAAATTTATCTAAAACATTTATCTCTAGGCACGGTATAATAGCCGCTGAAAAAACAGAAGCATTAAAAGATATAAATATACGTCTTGAAGAAAAAGAACTAATAGGAATAGTAGGAGCAAGTGGCAGTGGAAAGAGTACGCTGGCAAAGCTCCTGGTATTCCTTTATAGACCCACGGGTGGAAAGATATACTATATGGATGAAGATATTACAAAATACAGGGGAAAAGACGTAAAGAAATACAGAAAGAAAATACAGATGGTATTTCAGGATCCATATGCATCTCTTGATCCAAACCATAGTGTGGAATGGCATATAAAAAGGCCGCTTATACTTTCCAGATACAACGGAGACCTTGATAATAGAATTGACGAACTTCTAGATATGGTTACTTTGAACAAATCGTACAGGGCAAAATTTCCTCATCAGCTTTCCGGAGGGCAGAGACAGCGAGTCTATCTAGCCAGAACTCTGGCAGTTTCTCCAGAAGTACTCATAGCGGATGAACCGGTTTCCATGCTGGATGTATCTGTGAGAATTGAAATTTTAACACTTCTGCAGAGGATAAAGGAACAGCTAGGAATAAGCATAATATATATCACACATGATTTGAATACTGTGAGTATGATAACCAGCAGGCTTTATGTGATGCATCAGGGTATGGTAGTGGAAAATGGGGATACCGACTCTATAATCAACAGACCATCCAATGAATATACCAGGAAACTCATTGCTGCAGCCCCAAATCCGTATAAAAGAATATAGGTGAAAACGTGTACAATAGCTACGATAAAATAATGGAGGTCAATCATATAAATGCCGGATATGAAAGTGAAAATGGTTATATTTCTGTATTGAAAGATGTCAGCCTCACTGTAAATAGGGACATAATACTGGGGATTGCAGGGGAATCAGGTTCCGGTAAAAGCACACTGGCGGCTGTATTGTACAATTCCTTCAGATATCCAGGGACAATACGTTCAGGTGAAGTAATATTCGATGGGAAAAACCTGTTAAAAATGAAACCCAATGAGCTGAGAAAATTAAGAGGTACTGAAATATCTTTTATTCCACAGGCGGCAATGAATGCACTGAATCCGGTAAAAAAGATAAGGTTGCAGTTTTACGATATGATGATAGCCCACAACATTAAGGAAAATGATTTTGATAGTAAAATTTCATCCTCACTGGAACTTGTAAGATTACAGGAAAATGTGCTGGACAATTTTCCACATGAGTTATCCGGTGGAATGCGGCAGAGGGTTGTTATAGCCATGTCACTTTTGCTTTCTCCAAAATTCATTATACTGGATGAACCTACCACCGGACTGGACGTCATGGTGGAACATGATATATTACTGGATATAAAGAAGATTCAGAGAACTCTTGGCCTGACGATAGTTTTTATATCCCATGATCTCCCGATTCTCTTCGGAATTTCAGATGCAATAGTAATGATGTATGGAGGTGAAATAGTTGAGTCGGGGGACTACGAAGATCTTCTCAGGAATCCCGCCCATCCATATACGTATCAGCTATTGAAAAGCATACCTCTCATAGGAACCAAGATCGATAGCAGCATGATTATGAAAGGTATTGCAATAGACTTCAACCACATCCCTCACGGATGTTATTTTCATCCAAGATGTAATTTTGCCGTACCAAAATGTTCTGATATTCATCCCGAGTTGAAGCAGACAGATGGAAAAACCCATCTTTATAGATGCAACCGCTATCCTGAATGGAGCAGAAATGCTAAACTTGAGGCAATAGGAACTTAATAATATTATTCATTTTTACGGGCAAATTCCCTGGATTGGTAATATGATATGATTTAAAGCACAAATTATTATATTTATTAATAATATATAAAACATGGCAGAGGAAATATTTTCAAATCTATCAAGATTTGGATTATCAAATTACGAAATAAAACTTTACAGGGCTTTACTTATATATGGCCCAAATACTCCTACAGGAGCTGTCAAACTTGCAGGAGTGCCACAACCGCGAGTTTACGATCTTTTCAATTCACTCCAGGAAAAAGGTTTTGTTGATGTAATAACTGGAAAGAAACATTTATACAGGGCCGTTCCAGTGGATACAGTAATGCAGAAAGAAATACTGTGGATTGATAATTATGCAAAGGAACTAGATGAATATGTAGAAAATAATACTGCTATTGTGCCGGTAAAAGATCCATATATATGGTTCGTAAAGGGAAATTCCAATGTCGAGGACCGGATAAAATCCATGGTATATTCAGCAAAATATGAAATAATCATGGCATTATCATTTAAATCGTATCAGTATATAGCTGGCATTATACAGAGACAGTTAAGAAAAGGAATTACTGTGGGAATTGTATTATTTAATGACACCCCCGAAAGTGCATTACGTGAAATACCGGGCGGAGTGATCCTTAAGTACATTGATGGTAGACCACTGGAAATAGTCATGGTTGATAGGACCTTTGTCCTTTCAAATCTCAAAGGCGGAATTGACAACAGTGATTATGCAATATATCTTGAAGAAGATCAATTATTACATGCTCTCAGTTATTATTTTTATTATGAAATATGGAACCCGGCAGAATATCTTAAATATCCAGAAAAAACAGTATATTACACACTCACCAATATCTGGTTTGCCTGTGATATAATAGATTATTATCTTAAAAACGGGATAGGTCTAAAATGCGAGCTTCATGGGGTAGATAGAAATGGGGAAATAAATATCACAGGAGACATAATTAAAACGGAAAGAGTGAACGGAAAAAAACAATCGTTTTACATAGATTCGGGAGGTAGATTATATTCAGTAGGCGGTAAATCAGCGATTTATGAGGATATAAAACTTATAAGTGTAGTTATTACCCGGGAAATATCAAAATAATGATTGTAAGTATATATCAGATTACTTATCTCCATAGTATATCGAAAATTCTTAATAATCAGTATATATTAAACTTATTATGTTTGACAGGAATTTTAAATTTGGATTTTCAGAATGTGGTTTTCAATTTGAAATGGGCATATCGGATGAGGATAAAAATTCTGACTGGTACTTATGGGCAAACAGCAAAAACAATGCTCTGAATCATTATGTTTCAGGAGATAAGCCCCAGCATGGAGTTGGGTACTGGGATAAATTCAGGGAAGATCATGAAAATGCCAAAAATCTCGGCATGAATGCAGGAAGACTTGGCTTGGAATGGTCGAGAATATTTCCACAAACCACAGAGGATATAGAAGCCCATGTAATTATAGAGGATGGTACTGTAAAGCATGTTGATATTGATAATGATACGTTGGAAAGTATGGACCGAATCGCAAACCAGAGTGCGATAGCACATTACTCTGAGATTTTTTCTGACTTCAAAGAGAGATGTAATTTTCTCATTATAAACTTATATCACTGGACTGTCCCATTATGGCTGCATCATCCCTCAGAATCAACAGGAAACGCCATCGGAAACTGTTTTGATAACCGTAAAATAATAGAATTTGCAAAATATGCAGCATTTGCAGCATGGAAATTCGATAAATATGCAGATAGGTGGTGTACCATGAATGAACCAAATATGGTTTATCAGGGATGCAGTGTTGACCGTTCACTGAAGCAGGTTACAGAAAATAGGGAAAAGTTTGCAACAGGGCATGCCAGGGCCTATGATGCAATAAAAAGCATAAGTAAGAAGCCAGTGGGTATAATATTTGCCAATGGAGATATAATGCCATTGAGAGAAGAAGATGTGGAAGTGTCACAGCGTGCAAAATATATTAACAGATACTCATTCTTTGATTCTATCATCAAGGGCAAATCAGAGGGCATTTACTCTGATGGAGTAAAGCATGATAACAGGGATGACCTGAAAAACAGAGTGGACTGGCTCGGATTAAATTATTATAGTAGGGATGTTGTTCAAAAAGATAATAGTGATTATGGGTTCACAGTTGTCAGGGGTTACGGGCATTACTGTCCTGATATGGAGAAATCACTGGATGGCAATCCAGTCAGCGATACTGGCTGGGAAATATATCCTGAGGGTATATACAATATAATCCGTGATTACTGGGAAAGGTATGGCATACCGATTACTATTACGGAGAATGGGCTTGCCGATGAACAAGACCGTTACAGATCATACTATATATCATCACATCTTGATAATGTTGAGAGAGCAATAAATGATGGTTACAAAGTCGAGGGTTATCTTCACTGGGCCCTGACAGATAACTTTGAGTGGGCATCGGGCTTTTCAAAAAAATTCGGACTTTTTTCAGTAAATATGAATACAAAGGAAAGAACCATGAGGAAAAGCGCATTAACACTGAAAAAAATTATTGAAACAGGTGAAATCAACAGTATTGAATAGGGAAT
>JAJZZW010000061.1 GCA_021797385.1 Thermoplasmata archaeon
TCTCGTCATCAGGGAGAGGGAAGATGATTGGATAGCACCTCATCCAGTAATAACAGATAAAAGAAGAGAGCAGATGGCAGAACGGGCAAGGTTAATGAATAAAGCCCTAGAAAGATCCCAGATAGCAGGTGGTGAAAAGGAATGAATATTTTTGATTTTATCATAGGTTTTAATAGTACAACTTACCCGGGGGATAGAATTATACCTGATAAGAAGTTCATATCTTATTTTCCCTTAAAAAATGCAAAAAACACACCTAAAAGTATCAATAAAAGGCTAAATATTTTATCGCCTAATAGCACGATTTTAGATAGCTCTAAGGATACATTCCCGTTCAACATCCCTTTCCATCCAGGAGAAGGGCCCGAGATTATTTATCCGGATGGCCCAGTGGAACCGGAAGATCCGGAAGAAGATCCAGGAGATGAGCCGGATGATTACTAACGGGAAAATGTATCTTACTCTTCCGGAAGACTGGAAGAAAATAATAAGGATCCTTAAAGATGGTCCACTATCCCAGGATGAAATAATTGAGAGATCCGGAATAGAGCCTAAAAAGGCCATATCGATTATAAGGACCATGACAGCACTATCGATGATAGAGATAGGCCCAGGGAATGAAATAAGATTGAGGGATAAGAAATGATGCAGGCAACCTTGGAGGATTTCAGGCCGCAGAAAAAGATAGTCAGGGAATTCGATTACCTTATCCATGAATACATTAAGGCCTATGGCACCGATGACTATGACAAATACGATTTATATGACTTTACCTGGAAGTGCGGTGGAAGAATGAGAATAAAGAATATGCCCAGGAATGCATTCTTTTCATCATATAAGATTTACCAGAGATCTAAAAAATAGAATCATATATTTTCATTAAATTATAAGTTAGTAATTATATAATGTTATTTTTATATTACAAAAACAGGATCGGGAGTATATAAATAGAGGTAAGATATCCTTATCTATGCATTACAGGGAGTTTAACATTTATAAATGCGCCCGCGCCGGGATTTGAACCCGAATCTAAGGCTCCGCAGGCCTTCAGGATATCCAAATTACCCCACACGGGCTCATTAGTATGGCTTATACATATTTTAACTTTATAATTTTCTGGAAACTGACCAAGAATTATATATAATAATTTTATTATACATTGTGGATGATAACGCAATAAAGCTCAAAATGTTTGTGAAGCACCTAACAAGAATAAGAACTTTATATGCAGGTACCATTTCATTTTCAACTAGTTTTTGGATTCTGATAGCAGATCACTTTGCCATATATTACGGAATTATCTTCTTTATCTTTATTTTTCCGGTTATGCTATTAAGAGAATATTCAATATCTCGAGCGGTTGGCTCATACTATGGGACTAGTGCAAATTTTTTTGAATCGTTAAAATCCCATAGTTATATTTATAAAGCACTTATTTTATCTATTGCAATATCTTTCTTCAGGGTTTTTATTTTTACTTATTATACTGTTCACAGGGCTTTGATTTTTGTGCATTATTATTATATAGTTATCATTTTGAACATTCTCCTACTATGTCTGATACTTATATATAGGAAAATTAGTCATAACAGAAATATGTTCAATAAAAACACGTATAATTTAGACGGAGTATACTCAGAAATTTTGGATGAACTTCAAAATAAGTTCGGAATAAAGGGTGTTAATTTAAAAATTTTAAAACGTAATACCTACAAAATTTTCAATGCATTTACTGTGACAGTAAATAAAAATTTATCCTTTATGGTGTTTACCCGTGATTTTTCTGAATATCTCAATAAAGAAGAGATAGCCGGCATTATGGCCCATGAAATGGCCCATATAAAGAACAGGGATTCTTACAGGTTTTTTATTGTTTATTCTTTACTCTTATTTGCTATTATGAATATACTTTTAATACCGTATATATTCAATAAGTCATATTTGTTACTTTCACTATTTATTGATATCCTTGTGGTGATAATATTTGCTACCCGGATACCTTTATTGTTATACAGGAGGCACAGGGAAATTAAAGCAGATATAACAGCAGCGAAATACGGATTTGGTTTCGTACTGATAAAGGGAATAGAAACCCTCGACAGAATGAACGGATATCCAGCAAAAAAGGTAAAAGGCATTCTGGCAACACACTATTCTTTCGAGGACAGGAGGAAAAAAATAGAAGAATATACTGGAGATTTTGGCTGCACTGCAAATGAAATCAATCTGCCCTGAATTTAGGCAAAATAATGTCAATAAGTGACGGATTCCCAATAACAGCAGATGAAACAGCCTTCTGGAATGCAGACCTAAGTTCTGGCACATCATTAACGGTGTATGATTCAATGCTGAATCCCCTGGCTATTGTCGCAAAATCAATTCTGGGATTGTCAATATCTATAAATTCCGTATCCTTTGAATTTTTAATATACTTTTCTGTAGTGTTTTCAAAATAAGGCCATTCTATAGCCCATGATCCGTTGTTTAGAATAATATATATAACTCCAAGGCCATAGTGTTTAACGCTCCACAGCGCGGAGGTAACATTGCCGAATATGGCGTCACCATCACCTGTTATGCAAACTACAGGTTTATAATTTCTTATTCCTGAAAGGTAATTTTCCTCGTTTCTTGCCAGGAATGCACCATATGCCATGCCCACAGGAGACCCCAAATGTCCGCTGGGGTTGCTGAAGAATGTTCCAGGCTTGTCCAGATTTATCTGCTGGTTCAATCCATTGTAGTATTTGATGCTACCATTAACAAGGGTCATCCCTTCTTTCCATTCCTCATTGAGGACATATCCTATTGAGTTATCGGTAAGTATATTTTTTTCCATATCCTTAGTGGCCACATTTTCAATATTTTTCATTAATTCTTCATGTTTTTCTATAACGGAAGCCCTGCGGTTTTCGATTACTTCCTTTTCATTGGCTGCTATTTCAGTTTTTTTCATTATTAATTCCAGAGTTGGTCCCAGGTCACATTCTATATCAATGGAGTTGAACAGATTGGAAGAGCCATAGTCACCACCGCTATATATATCCCTGCGCCTCACGAACTCGGTGGAAAAATCTATAATATCTTTATCTACAGGAAATGCATTTCCAGGTAGTATACCGAATTCGAAAAGAAGCAGAAGATCATCATTCTTTGTATCCGGTACATACATTCTTGGAACAAAGCCGAGATGCATTCTGTTTTGTAGTGGGAAACTCATAAAATAACGACGTTCCTTGACACCTATTCCAAACTTATCAGCAAATTTAGTCATGGTATCTACATAATCCATATTTCTCCCTGCATGGGATACAAAAATTTCAGGATTATCTGAATTTAGTATCTTATCGCCTATTATTTTTACAGTATCAATATCCGGCAATCTTCGATTATAATAAAATTTCTTTGTCCTGATTGCCATGCCATCATAGGGTTTTTGCATGAGATCATGGCGCAATGTCAGAAATGATATACCCTTTGGTTCAAGCTGTGTTATGAAAAAAGCTTTTGAAAGGTCTTCCTCCATCATCTCTTCTGACTGAGAATTATTTGACCATTTTACCCATGGCTCTATAATATCAAGATGTTTAGATGAATAGTGACTCGTTGGATCATTTAGAAGATGTGTTCCAGGGATATCTCTTGATGCCAGTACCAGAAGGGGTGCCATGTTGAGGTATGATGAATACAGTGCACCAATGGAATTCTGTGTACCTACTATTCTGTCAACCAGTGCTATTCCAGTTCTGTTCTTTGCCAGAGCGTACCCTTCTGCAGAGCTTATAGCGGTAAACTCATGCAATGCCTGTATCCATTTAATTCCCTTTTCAACCGATATTGCATCCTGAATTTCAGCCATTCCAGCTCCAGTTGTGCCAAAAATAAAATTATTTCCATATAATTTCAAGGACTTTATTAAAACCTGCGCCAGTGTTTTAATTTCATAATTTTCATCCATATAAACTAATTATGTTTACTGATTTAAAACTTTGTGGAATACATTCAATTTTTTGCATTCAAAAAGGATAGCATGCTTCTAAATATCAACTATAAACGTTGTGCAAGGGACGGGATTTGAACCCGCGAACTCCTTCGAGATAGAATCTTAAGTCCTACACCTTTGGCCAAGCTTAGTTACCCTTGCATACCCGTTAATATGTTATTTATTAATAAGTTTTTTTGAGACCTAGCGATAGTATAATATTTATAAGATATATCACTAAGATATTATGGTTGAAGAAAATAATAATGCTGTCATGGGGTTTAAGCTAGATGAAGAGCCTAAGTGGATAAGGGTATCACTGGATGATGGAACTGTTTTAGAGATCAAAACAGAGATAATGTCAATAATGAAGGTGGGAAATGATCCTAATACTGGACTCCCACAATACAGTATAAACGCTGCACCCATGATAAGAATGATGAAAGTCCCAAAAGAATCAATTAAGAGAAAAGTGGATTCAGATAAGGGTTTGTACAGATAGGAAAATATTCGTAAGAATAGATTTAAATTATCCACTGAAATAGAGTAAAATGGATGAGATGGATTTAAAGATTTTAGATTTATTAAGAGAAAATTCCAGAGAAAAAAATATGGAAATAGCAAGGAAGCTGAATGTTTCTGAGGGAACCATAAGGAAGCGCATATCTAATATGGTAAATTCAGGGATAATCCAAAAATTTACTTTAGAAACCGCCATTTCCATTGAGGGTATAGTTTTGATAAAACTCGATTCAAGAAGGGCATCTGCTACAATTAAATTACTGAAAAGTGTTTACAGGGACGTTTATGAATTTTCAGGTAGGATAGACGTAGCCGTAAGAATAATTAAAAGTACAATAGATGAATTAAATATGGAAGTGGATAAAATCAGGGATTTGAGCGGTGTGTTGAATACAGATACAATGGTAAGACTTAAATGAAATTTAACGATATTATTATATATTCTGAATAAATGTAGAATTGGGTAATTTACATGTCTGAAGAAAACATAATCTTTGTGGGAAGAAAACCAACTATGAACTATGTACTGGCTATTGTGACTCAGTTTAATAACTCTGATATAAACAGAATAGTGATAAAAGCAAGAGGAAAAGCCATAAGCAAGGCAGTTGATATTGCAGAAATTACCAAGCATAAATTTATCCAGACAGCAACATACGAAAGCATCAAGCTTGATACAGAAACGCTAGAGGGAGAAAATGGTCCTTCAAACGTTTCATCCATAGAAATAATACTTACAAAATAAATTTTTATAATGTATAAAAAAAATTTCTACAAAACCTTAAATCATAATTTTCCATACATAAATATCACTTGGTGTTTCGATGAAAAATTTCTATGAATGGCAGTATGGTCTCAGGGATAAGATTAATGAGGTAAATTCACGACTTCTTGAATCTATAAAAACTGACCAGAATTATCTGTTCGATATGGCAAAATACACGATAGACGCTGGCGGTAAAAGATTCCGACCCCTGCTAACAATACTCTCATATGAAATATCCTGCTATGAGCCATACGATAAAATTCTGGACCTTGCTGCAGGTTACGAATTAATACATACTGCTAGTCTCATACATGACGACATAATAGACAAATCAAAATATAGACGTGGTCGTGAAACGCTGTATTCCCGGGATGGTGTTGACAATGCCATAGTAGTTGGAGACTATCTTTTTGCAAAGGCATATGAACTCGGTTCCAGATACGGTACTGAGGTTTCAAAGGTAATGGCTGATGGATCTTCACATCTTGCGGAAGGTCAGATTATAGAGGCATTGAACATAGGGAATCTTTTACTTGATATTGAAACATATAACAATATAATAAAAAATAAGACAGCGTATTTTTTCTCGGCATGTGCAGAAGGCGCAACCATAGCCGGCAGAGCGGATACAACAGTTAGAAAGAAGTTAAGTGATTTCGCCTTTAACATGGGCATGGCATTCCAGATTACAGATGATATACTTGATATAGTTGGCAATGAAAAGGAAATGGGAAAACCGACAATGGTGGACTTAAACCATGATGTTATAACACTTCCCATAATACATGCCTTATCCCATGCAAATTCAGCGGATATGAAAATACTGGTGAGTATATTGAAGGGCCAATATAAAGAAACCGATTATAAAACCAAATTCAGGGATTTACTTTTTAAATCAGGGTCTCTGGAATATGCTTTTAAGATAGCAAAGGACTATATTCTCAGATCAGTAGAAAATTTGAACGGTATAGGCAGATCCGAGGATCTGGGTCTATTAATGGACCTGGCACTTATTGTGGTGGATAGAATTAATGAATCAGGAGTGATATAATGACAAGGGTATTATTGTATACAGGAAAAGGTGGAGTTGGCAAGACAAGTGTAGCAGCATCTACAGCGTCAATGCTGGCAAAAAACAACAGGAAAACTATAGTGATGTCAACGGATCCTGCTCATAGCCTCAGTGATTCTCTAAATACAGAAATTAAATCTGAAGCTACAAAGATTTCAGAGAATCTATACGCTCAGGAAATAAATATAAACGATGCAATAGAATCACACTGGAAGGATCTCAGGGAGTACCTGACAGCCCTATTCCAGTATCAGGGCCTGGATCCTATTTCAGCAGACGAAATAGCTATACTTCCAGGTTTTGAGGAAGCCACATATTTGCTGTACATAAATGATTATATAAAGAACAATGAATACGATGTAATTGTTGTGGACAGTGCCCCGACAGGAGAGGCATTGAGGATGCTTTCATTTCCCGAGGTTATGCGCTGGTACATGGAAAAGGTATTTCCCATAAGCAGGACTGCTGCCAAAATAGCCAGACCCATAATGCGGCCTTTCACTGGTATACCCATGCCTAATGACAAGGTATTCAAGAGTGCAGAAACACTTTACGATGACCTGGGCGAAATACATAAAATTCTGGAAGATCCGGATATCACTTCCATAAGGCTTGTAACCAACGCAGATCAGATGTCCTTCAATGAAACCAAGCGTGCGTTTACGTATTTGCTTCTCTATGGATATCCTGTGGATGCAATAATAGCAAATAAAATATATCCGGAAAATACTGGCGATTTTTTCACCAACTGGAGGGAAACACAGGCACAAATAATTGGAGAACTTGACGCCTCATTTCCAGAAATAAAGGTTTTTAAAAGTTATCTGCAAAATTATGAACTCATGGGCCATGAGAAGGTGCTCAAATTTGCCCATGACCTTTACGGTTCCGAGGACCCATATTCCGTCTTTTATAAGGGAAAACCCATAGAATTCACAAGAGAGAATGGAAAAACCACGGTCAAAATGAAGCTTCCATTTGCAGATAAAGAAAATCTGAATCTGTTTAATAGAGCCGGTGAACTTATTGTTGAGGTCAAAAACTGGAAACGCATACTTTATCTTCCCCAGACCATGGCCAATATGCAACCTACAGGGGCAGAACTCAAGAACGGTTATCTATATATAACATTAAGTTAATTACTGTATATGGATAAAAAAACAGTAATACAGATAAATATCGAGGTACCGCATATTGTGGGAACTGCTCTTCTGGAAGGAAAAAAGTTTTTTGATGGGGGACTTGAGCTTTTAAGGTTCGGTTCACGGATGCTTAATAATAATGTATCATCTGCAGAACCTGTAAAAAAATTAAAGAAAATAGATATAAAATAGGTATGTCAATCCTTATTTTCTGTTTATTTCAAGTTTATTGAGAGTTTTTTGTATTTCTTCATCAACGTTTATTTTTGCGATTTCTGGATTTTTTGCTATCATGGCAACCCTGCTCTCAAATCTATCGGCATATTCAACATATCCAAGTCTTCTGGCGAGTTCACCGGAGAATTCCATGATTTCATCATGCGTAGGCATATTTTCATATGATAATCTCCCTGCTGACTGACCTACATGGACATATCCCTTTGATTCTATGAAATCCGGGTCGGCGCGCCTATCCAGGGCTTCATACTCATCATAATACGGAAAATTAATATTTTTTACCATAGTATGCCTTATTACCGTTCTTGTATCCAAGGAAGGCAGCAGATCAATTGTTTTATTGAAGTTTTCCCACGCATTTCCTAAGGCAGGATGTAATACATCATTGAAAACTTCTTTATTAGGGCCTGCAACTGTCACATATAACTGAGTAGGCAACGGATTTAAATTTTCAAGAACCTTAGGCATGGTTCCATTTGTTACAACAAATGTTGTTATTCCTCTTCTGGTAGCCGCTTCTATTAGCTCGCCAAGCCTGGTATAAAGCGTTGGCTCACCAGTCAGGGATATAGCCATATGTCTCGGATGCGATGCCTCCTCAAATAATTCTTTTTTTACCTTGGGATTTCCCTTGAAGCCAGATATGAGTTTGAGATGAGCTTTGATACTCTCTTCCAGTATGAATTCTGGGTCATCCTCCTCATTTATGTGCATTGAATCGAATCCCTGGAATCTCCAGCAAAAATCGCAGTTCTCAGAGCACGAATTCAGTGCGGGGGTCATCTGTACGCACTGATGTGATTTTATTCCATAAAATGTGTTTTTATAACATGGGGCCTTGCCAAGTAATTCACTTTTCGTCCAGTGGCAAACCTTTACAGCCGAATGGCTCCCAACCAGCCCGTAATGCTGTTTTTTGTAGACGGCCTCATAATTGTTGATCATTATTTACCAATTTAATAAGAATATTTAACATTTGCTAGAAAAGTTACCGATGTAATTTCAGGTTTGCACCACATTTTTATAAGTTGGCAATATTATTAATTATGGCAAAACTCGATAATAAAATAGTATTGATTACAGGATCTTCAAGAGGTCTTGGTAGTGCAATAGCAAGGAAATTTACAGAGGAGGGTGCAAAGATAGCTATAAATTACAATAGAGACAGGGAATCTGCAGAAAAATTGAAAAAGGAACTTCCGGGTTCAGAGATTTTTCAGGCCGATGTATCAGATCATGCTTTAGTTAAACGCATGATAAAAGATATACATGGCAAAATGGGCACCATAGATATTCTGGTAAACAATGCAGGTATACTCAGCTCATTTTCCTGGGACGAGTTTGACGATGAAAAGGTAAGGAAAATATTTGATATAAATCTCATGGGACCTATATACACTGTGAAAGAATGTGTGGATGATCTCAAGAAAAATCACGGCATTATAATAAATATGGCATCAAATGCCGGTGTAGGCACAGCTGCTAAGGGAACTACCATGTATTCTATGACTAAGGCGGCAATTGCTATGCTGACCAAGAGGCTCGCATTTGATTTGATGGAATGGCATGTTCGAGTAAATGCCATTGCACCTGGATGGATCGAATCAGATATGACCATAGGTGGGAAGAGCGCTGAAGAAGCAGAGAAACTCAGGCAGTCATTCAGATCGAGAACTGAACTTAATATGACAGGTAAACCCAAAAATATAGCAGATGCGGCTTTATTCCTTGCGAGCAATGAATCAGAATATATGGATGGGCAGGTACTTGTTGTGGACGGAGGAAGAATTGATAATCTAACACATAGCCTGTAGTTAGACCATATATCCAAGTATAAATCCCAGTGACGGTGATAATATCCATGTCAGAACAATAATGAAAAATGGCTTCATGTAAATAGCCTTGTATTTATAGGAAATGCCAACGCCGAAAACACTGGATGTCAGTGTTTGGGTATTTGAAAGCGGTACAGCAAATAGTGTAGCAATTTCAACAAGTAAGGATGACACAACCAGTGAAACGAGGGCATTGGAATACCTCATAGAGTACATTTCTTCTCCCACCCTTTTTATCACGCCGCTGCTGAAGAATAAGGATCCTGCAAATATGGCAAAAGTCATAATTAAAATAGTTGTAACATTAAAACCTTCCACATTTGCTATGAATCCAAGTGTATTCGCCCCTAGGGTAAAGGCTGTTAAAAACGATGAAACAATTATTAAGAATTTAAGCCATTTTGCAACACTCCAGACATTCTTGAAATTTCTGTGAAATACTTCACGTTCCGTTATGTATGAAACAAGTATAGAAATAATAGGTGCAATTACCCAGAAAGTAATCATGAGAAAAACAAAATTATAATCGACA
>JAJZZW010000062.1 GCA_021797385.1 Thermoplasmata archaeon
ATAAAAGAAGGAGAAATAATAGATTTTTCTTATCTTTATACAAATTCTCCTGCAATATTTATTACAGTTGATGAAGAAAAGAGTATAACATATTTCAGGGCAACTCCTGTAGACCCAACAGGCAATGTTGATTCGCATATTATAAAAAAAGGTGTTGGTAAATTGAATAACTTTTATTATACTGTAAATCCTCAGCCCTCATGGTTTGGAACGGAATTTATGGGTGCCAGGGTTCTCAATAAATTTGAATCAGATTATTTGCTTAATCAAATAAACTCAGAGGAAGATCTGCTTTACAGCGATCTCGTTGATAGAAATTTCATAGTAAAAAGTGGATTCAAATATGGTCAGAATTTTAGGATTTATTCAGACTCAATGAATGATCATGCAGAATTTCTTGTAAGCCTCATGAACAGTGATGAATGGTATAAGATAAGCCGGGCTATACGGCTTTCAGTCAGTGTAAGAAAGAAAACACTTTTTGCAGGTTTTATTGAAAATAAATTAAAATACCTCTATATGGAGAGGTTAAAAGATATTTAAATCTGTACCTCGAAATCATCTACTTTTGATTTCATTTCTTCATATGATTTTATATCTCCCCTGTTCTTTAAAATTTCTCTGGAGAGCAGCCAGTATATAACCGCAAGAGACATTCTTCCCTTGTTATTTGTGGGAATTATCAAATCCACAAAATCCGTCTTATTGTTGGCATCGCAGAGTGCAATTATGGGTATGCCTATTCTTATTGCCTCTTTCATTGCCTGCGTATCGGCAAGCGGATCTGTTATAAGAATAATCTTCGCATCATAATATGTCTTCAGATTTGGATTTGTCAGAGTTCCCGGGATAAATCTGCCTATTATGGAACTTGAACCAACTATTTCGGAAAACTTTGCGACGGGCTTAAATGCATACTGCCTCTGGGCCACAACAAGTATCTGCTCTGGCCTGAATCTAGCAAGCATTTTGCCTGCCTCTATGAGTGCATGGTTAGTCTTTTTAATATCAAGTATATATAATCCATCGTTCCTGATTTTGAATATGTAATTATCCATATCCTTTGATTTTACCTGTGTTCCTATATGGACACCGGATTTCTGATATTCCTCTTCCGGTATTAGTAATTGCTCTTCCATCATAATGATTACCTTTTTTATTGAATTGTTAATTATTATATAATTATTCCCATTCTATGGTGGCAGGCGGTTTGTCCGTTATATCGTATACTATTCGATTTATTTCTGGTATTTCATCTGTAATGTTTACAGATATGTCTGATAGAAGTTCCCAGTCCGGCCTGGAAAAGGTACCCGTCATGCCATCCAGTGTGTCAATCATTCGTATAGCTACTGTTTCACCGTAGGTACTCCGGTCACCATGGACACCGGTTGACTTTATAGATAAAAGAACACAAAAATACTGCCATGGTTTTTCGCCTTTGTATTTTTCAATTACGGACCTTTCAAGTATATCTGTTGCTTTTTTTAATATATTGAGCCTGTATTCTGTTACCTCCCCAATAATCCGTATGGCAAGTCCAGGACCCGGGAATGGCATAACATCCGGTAAATCAAAATATCGTGAAATTTCCCTGATCTCATCCTTATAGAGGTCCCTTAAGGGTTCAATGAGCTTGAATCCAAGATTCTCCGGGAGGCCTCCAACATTATGATGACTTTTTATAGTATCCCTGGACTGGCCACCGCTCTCTATCCAGTCAGGAGCTATGGTACCCTGAAGCAGGTAGGTCGCTCCGTATGAAATAGCTTCTTGATGGAAAACATCAATGAATGTTTTACCTATAATTTTCCTTTTGGTTTCAGGATCTGTTATACCTTTCAGATTTTCCAGAAATACCTTCTTTGCATCTATTAATTTATAAGGTATGCTGAATTTTTCAAAAAGGGTTTTAACCCTTTCAACCTCATTTAGCCTTAAAAGTCCGGTGTCAACAAAAACAATTTCAATATTTTTAATAGGGGCAGCAATCATTGAAAGCAATGTACTATCCTGCCCACCTGAACATGCAAGAATGCCTTTTCCATCTAGTTTTGATATAATCATCTCCCTGCTTTCTGCCACAAATTTTTCAGCGTCCATGTAAGGTAATAAAATTATATTATTAATTCTTATACATATATCAGAATGATAGCATGTTTTATATCTTTAAATATTATCTTAATATAAATGAATATCATAAAACGTATTATCATAAAATTAGGGAGGTTTTTCAGTTCCAATGTATTTAAAACTGTTTTAATTTTGATGATAATAGTTTTGGTAGGTTCATATCTGGAATATATCTCCCAGATAAACATCCACGGAAGCCAGATAAAAAGCCCTGAACTGGCAATATGGTTTGTTTTTCAAACTGTTACTACAGTAGGGTATGGTGATGTTGTCCCTGTTAATCTGATCGGTAGAATTATTGCCATTATAATAATGCTTGCCGGCATAGGTACGGTCAGTACACTTACCGCATCCACAGCGGCATATATGACCAATGTTAAATTGAAACATAAAATAAGGAGGATTAAAATGAAAAATCACACAATAATATGTAACTACAACGACTATTCCAGCAATATAATATCAAATTATCTGAACAGAAAGTTAAAAATAGATTCGCTGGTTTTGATTGCAAATATGAAGGAAAACCCGGTCAAATCTGACTATGTTTTTTTCACACCAGGAGATCCAACGGATGAAAAAACACTGGAGACTGCAAATGCCGCAGAGGCTAAACGTTTTATTGTTACCGGAGACTTCAGTTCGGGCATACCGCCAAATCTCATAGATGCAAAAACAATATTGAATATTTTTCAGATCAGAAAATTGAACAAATCTGCGGAAATTATAGCCCAGGTGGCAAAGTCAGAGAATGTACCAAATGCAAAAAATGCAGGTGCAGACGAGGTTATAACACTTAATGAATTGAGCGCACTTGTTATATCAAAATCAATAATGAATCCAAAACTTCCAGATTTTGTCCTTAAATTGTTATCAACGGGGGACGGTCCAAAAATATATTCTGTTAAAATACCAGAAAAATATATAGGCCATAAAATTGTAGATTTTATCAAAGTTTTCAATAAAATCATAATACTATCTGTATTAAAAAGCAATAATTATGTATTTCCTCTTGGTAGTGAATACGAATTTGAGGAAAATGATGTAATATATTTCATTTCAGAGGAAAGTGAAATAAAAGGTCTCTTAAAATAATGATTTATGTTTTCATTATGGCCCCGAGAAATACAAGGAGGCCTATTACCACACCTATGATGGCAGCAATGATGTAAAATACTGTTGGCTCAAGAACTTCCGTAATAAAACTTATCTTGAACACATCCTGTGAACCCAGTATTACAAATATTCCTATTAGCAAACCTATAACAAACAAACTGGCTCCAACTATTCTGCTTTTGTTGCTTCCAAAATATGCGGTTAAAACACCGAATATTATTAGAGATAGAGCAAGCAAGGCAAGCAAGACCAGAAAAAAAACATCCCAATTCCAAGAAAAACCTATCATTTCATCACCTATAATTTAATCTCCGCAAGTGTTTTTGTTTCAACAACGCCATTGATACTTCTTATGTCCTGAATAACCATTTTTCCTATTTCTGTCATTTCCTCCGTGTCTATCTTCAGTATAAGGTCATATTCCCCAAGCAACGGATGTACCTCTGTTACGTATTTTAATTTGGATACCTTATCATATATTTCATGTTCCTTGCCTGGTAAAACTCTTATAAGGACAAAAGCAACTGACATTTATGGATAAGGTTTTATTTCAATATAAATTTTGTTGTCAAACCACGAATCAACAAATAATAATTTTATTTTCATAAGGTTAGTGATTTCCACCCCAAGCCGACTAATGGGGCTTCTAGCTTTCAAGGCTAAGTATTAAGATGTTTTGTTTCTCAGGTGAAGCAGAAAATCATCATATCTCATAGTGGATTGATCAGAAGTTTCCATATTTTTAACTGTAACCATATTTTCCTCTACTTCTTTATCGCCAATTATTACAGCATAATTGTAGCCCGATGCGCTCTTCATTTGTGATGATATTTTTCTGTGGGTCATATCTACCAGAGCAATTTTATCTAAACTCCTGATTCTGCTGGCTATTTTTATTATATACTCATCATCTGAGCCGGAAAGATTACATATATAATAAGACTCCTTCAAATCACGCCTGATCCACAATTCCTGTCTTTTTAGGAGCAATTCAATTACCGCATCTCCTATGGCAAAACCCACGGCCGGGATCTCCTCTTCTGAAAAGAGTTTTGAAAGATTGTTATATCTTCCTCCACCGAGAATAGCCCTTAATTCACCTTTTATATCGAAGGCCTCAAAAACTATACCTGTATAATATGAAAGTCCTCTTACAATAGAAAAATCATAATTTATCTGACTTTCGGTATAAAGATTTATGAGCTCAAATGTTTTTTTAAGCCTTTCAATTCTGGGTTTTATTTCATCATAATTTTTAACAGTTTTTTTAACCTTTTTTTCAAGTCCATTTGTGTCTGTTTTCTCTGATAAAAGCGATAAGATCTTTTTGACTATTTCATCTCCAGCTCCGATCTGTCTCAATAATGATGAAAAATGGGCTTTGTCCAGTTTCTTGTATTTGTCAATAATTGAAAATGCTTCCTGTATATTTTCAATTCCTAGGTCCTT
Organism: Thermoplasmata archaeon; assembly: GCA_021797385.1. The sequence goes on from JAJZZW010000062.1 coordinate 4,699, forward strand.
TAGAATATATTCCATCAGAAATCTGTCATTTATATTGATTTCGTATACACCAGATAACCCAAGATAATCAAGTATGCTGGACGCAAGCCCGATAATCTCTGCGTCTGCTTCTTCGGAATCTATGCCGAACATATCAGCATTGAATTGATAATGTTCCCTGAATCTCCCCTCTTGTGGCTCCTCATATCTCCAGACCTTAGGAAAAGAATACCATCTTATAGGTCTCGGAAGATCCTTTCTTGCCGTCAAGAGCCTTACTGTAGACGGTGTTGCTTCCGGTATCATGGTAACTTCCCGACCTCCCTTGTCAACAAAAGAAAATGTCTGATTTACAAGTTCTGTACCTGATTTTAATCTGTAAAGATCGAGTGGCTCCAGACTTGGAAAATCTATTCTCCGGTATCCAAAATTTTCTGTCAAATCTGTAATCTTCTTGAAAAAATAATTCCTGATTTCCATATCCTCTGGATAATGGTCACGGAATCCCTTTATTTTTTCAATTTTCATATTTCCCCTTTGTACTCTTCCCCTTCATATATTACAGATTCTATTTTCGCCATGGTTTCTTCGTCTATATCATTTGTGGCATGCGCATAGTGAAAATGAATCCTTATCCTGGGAAATATATCCTCTCTCTTTTCCGCATGGTTTTCAAATGAACAATTCCATCCCAAATCCTTACACTTAAAGTAATAGGTCATAGTACCCTATTAATTTTTAATATAAAAACAATTATTATTTAACATGCTATTCACCATTATGAACGGAAAAAATATTTTGATAACCGGTGGCGCAGGATTTATAGGTTCAAATATGGTGGAAAAATTGCTGCCTGATAACAGAGTTACTGTAATAGACAATCTGAATAATCATGTGGGTGAAAGATTTATAAGAGCTTTTAAGGGAAATAAAAATCTTGATTTTATTAATGCTGACCTTTTATCCTTTGACTTCGGTACACTGAAAAATATAGATGTTGTTATACATTTCGCAGCCAATTCTGATGTAAGATATGGATCAGAAGACCCGGAAAAGGATTTCGAAAACAATGTGGTGGTTACGCAAAACATACTGGAATATATGAGAAAAAAAGATGTGAAGCAGATACTTTTTGCCTCTTCATCCACTGTTTACGGAGAAGCATCTATTATGCCCACTCCTGAAAATTATGGTCCCTATATGCCAATATCATCATACGGTGCATCCAAAATGTCCAATGAGGGCTTTATAACAGCGTATTCCCACTATTATGGCATAAGAGGAACAATTTTCCGTTTTGCAAATATAGTTGGTAAAAACTCCACCCACGGCGTTATATATGATTTTATAAATAAGCTGATAAAAAACCCAGCTGAACTTGAAATACTTGGAGATGGAACACAGAGAAAATCCTATATGCATGTTACCGACTGTGTAGATTCCATGATCTACGTTCATGAAAAATTTGACAGAACTGATATAATAAATCTTGGCAACAGAGATACCACATCTGTTAAGACCATAGCAGATTATGTGGTCAAAAGAATGGGATTAAAGAATGTTAAATATAATTATACAGGAGGCATTGGCGGGAGAGGATGGAAGGGGGATATAAAGATAACACACCTTGCAATAGATAAACTCCTCGCCACAGGATGGAGGAGCAGATATACAAGCGATGAATCAGTTGATACAGCAGTACAGGAAACCATAAAACAGCTGAAAAACTCCGATTAAAGTTCCCCATCTGATATAACCGATAATCTGAAATCCCTAAAATAGCTATATGTATAGATTTATTTATAAGCGGTAAGTTAATTATTTACTCGATGCAGAATAAACATAGCAGGGGCGAAACCCGTATGAGGAACAGTATAATACCTGCAATTTTTATCGGGATAACCCTCTCAATTACAATATTTTCGCTTTCGTTAATACATGTATACATTGTGCCCATAGCCAAATTTATAGTTTTTTCATCATTTGCCTCAAGCTCCTTTCTACTATTCATGGAGCCCCGCCAGGAATCGTCCAGGATCAATAAATTTGTTAAGAGTTATATAATATCAGGAGTCTGTGGAATTATAGGTTTTTTTGTTTCACTGCACATAGGGCTATACCCAACCCTTGCACTGGTTGAGACTGCAGTTGGACTTCTCCTTGTTATCTTTCAGGCAATGCACCCTCCTGCTATGGGTATAGCTGTGGTGTTTATACTTGAGCGTGCAAATGTATTCGCACTGCTATTCCTATTTACAGGCATGCTTCTCATAATTGTATTTGACCGGTTCCTGAATAAGTTTGTATATATTATTGAGGATGAGTTTAAGGCAGAGCGATAATAAAGACTTAAATTTTAGTATAAACTATCCCTTTGATGAAACGAGAAAAAATTCTTGTAAACTGTGCCTTGCCATATGCTAATGGGCCACTTCACCTGGGGCATATCGCAGGTGCGTATCTTGGCGCTGATATATTTGTACGTTTCAATAGAATGATTGGAAAGGAAGTCCTTTTTATCTCCGGTAGTGATGAATACGGAACACCAATTACAATCAGTGCTGAAAAAAATAACGTCACCCCACAGGAAATAGCAGATAAATTCCATAATATGCAGATTCAGACATTCAATTCTCTTGATATAAATTTTGATGAGTTCACCAGAACAAGCGATCCGGATCATGATATCGATGTTGATGAATTCTTCCTGAATCTTCTGGAAAAAAATTACCTGGTAAAAAGATACATGGTTTCACCGTTCTGCAGGGCACTCAATAAGTTCATGCCGGACAGGTATATAGAAGGAATATGTCCGTACTGTGGATATGATGGTGCCAGGGGAGACCAGTGCGATAACTGCGGTAGAACACTGGATCCTATAGAATTAATCAATCCTGTCTGTAATCTGGTTCATGAAAAGCCAGTGTTCAGAGTTACGGAGCATTTCTTCCTTACTTTAGATTCACTGCAGAAGGAACTTTCTGATTATATAGATTCAAAAACATACTGGAAACAGAACGTTTTGAAATTTACACAAAATTTTATAAATGAAGGTTTACACCCGAGGGCGATAACCAGGGATCTTGACTGGGGTGTTAAAATACCCATTTCAGGTTATGAGAACAAGAAGATATATGTATGGTTCGAGGCACTTATAGGCTATATCACCGGAGCAAGGGTTCACTCCATGAATATAGGAAAACCAGATTACTGGAAGGATTTCTGGATGGATAAAAATGTAAAATCTTATTATTTCATTGGAAAAGACAATATACCATTTCACACAATAATATGGCCTGCGATGCTTCTGGCGCATGGAGAATATAATCTTCCATATAATGTTCCTGCAAATGAATACCTCAGGTTCGAAGGGGAAAAATTTTCTAAAAGCCGTGGCATAGGATTTACAGCTGATGAAATGTTAAAATTTGTAGATAAAAATTCGTTAAGATACTACATGGCATCCATACTACCAGAAACCGGAGATTCCGATTTTTCACTCCACGAATTTCAATACAAGGTAAACTCTGAACTTGTGGACAAATATGGCAATTATATATATCGTGTTGAAAGTTTTATTGAAAAAAATGGGCTTTCCCCCCATGTTTCAGAATCCCTTGATAAAAACGACAGCGAAATAATGGATTTACTCAGAAGCAAATTTTCGGAATACTGTGACGAAATAGAAAATTTGCACATTAAACGTGGGCTTTCCATATGGCTTGAACTGGTAATGGTAGCAAACAACTATTTCACGGAGGTAGCTCCGTGGAAACTCATAAAAGAGGATATGAATAAACTTAATGAAAAACTTTTCATCGCACTTAAAATAGGGCAGTACCTTACTGCTATGCTATATCCCTATATTCCTTCTGCTTCGATAAGTATTATGGCATCACTGGGAATAATATTAATACCCGGTGAATCCACATTTTCAAAAATTCTTGTCAATAATGATTTTCATATAAATAAGGGTAATATACCCTTTGAAAAGATCGATCTCACCAATCCAAATGTGCTTGATATACAGCTGTCAACTGTTATATCCGTGGAGGATCATCCATCAGCAGACTCTCTTTACGTAATAAAAGTTAAAGGGGATAAAGTCTATACATCGGTATCAGACCTGAAAAAATATTATTCTAGAGACGCGCTTGTTGGCAGGAAGGTGCTTATACTCACCAATCTTGAACCTGCTACAATTAGAGGGATAAAATCTCAGTGTTTAATTCTTACAGTAAAAACCAGCAATTCTGTTGAGCTTCTCACGGCCAACGGGATAGATGGAGAACCGGTCACAGCCGAAAATTACATTTATAACGGAGAAGGTACCATAAATTACAAAGAATTCCAGAAAATAGAGTTCAGCGTGTCAGATTATCATCTTCTGGTAAAACTTGGAGAACATAGATACCCGCTCATGGTTAACGGCTTACATATTAATTTATCCACAGAAATGCTGGATAATGTAATAATAAAATAAATATAAGTCATTATAAATAATTATTACAGGTTAACTAAATGTATACCACAGAAACGTTTATTTAGCATTATTTAATACACCTTATACTTTAAATGATTTCTATGATGCTGACTAAATTTGAAAAAGCGAGGATTATTGGGGCGAGGGCATTGCAGATTGCAATGGGCGCTCCTGTGATTTTAGATGTTTCGCCTGACATGATAGATCCCATAGATATCGCAATTTGTGAATTCAATAATGATGTTATACCGATTACAATAAGGCGGAAATAAAATCTCATAGTATTTTTATTACAATTCTATTAAGTTTTAAACAAAATATTAAATCTTTAGAAATAATAGGTTTATATGTTTACGAGACGTGGGGATCAAGGGGAAACCGATAATGGGCTCAGGATTAGAATAGGGAAGGATTCTCCCATGGTGGATTTGCAGGGTACATTTGATGAATTGAATTCATTCATAGGGAATGCCCTGATAAATACTAAATGGGAAGACATTAAAAATGTTCTTATCAGGATTCAGAACGATGTTTTTGTCATGGGTGAGGATCTAACAGCTGAGAGCCAGCACAGGACAATAAAGGAAGAGGACGTAAAATGGCTGGAGCAGAGAGTTCTTGAATACCGGAAAGAAATTGGGAAAATAAAGCTTTTTGTAATACCAGATGGAAGTCTGGAAGCGGTTTCATTGCACATGG
>JAJZZW010000063.1 GCA_021797385.1 Thermoplasmata archaeon
GGCATTCTTTGCCGCATTGATATCCTTCATATTCACACACAGGGGCATGAAAATTTCAACAGATTACCAGATAGCCGGGGGCGTTATAGAGGTTGCAGTGCTGCTTATAGGGTCAGCATTAATCATTATCAATGCTGGAAAACTCAATACCCTTGCGGTATTCAGCACAAAATACGTCTCAGGAATTTCGCAGCTTCTCTTCGCAATGATCTATTCCATGATACTCTACTTCGGCACTACTGTGTCCATAACAGCCATGGGAGAGGAAGCAATAACACCACAGAAAACAATCAAAAAAGCCCTCATAGGTACGGTCATACTTTCAGGCATAACTTTAATAATTGTTTCATATGCATTTACAATCGGCTGGGGGCCCTCTGCCATGGCTTCATTTGCAAGTAGCAATGATCCCGGCGTTATACTCTTCAGCAAACTCAACCCTGTCATCTATATACTTTTAATTCTTGTAACAGTAAACAGTTTCATGGGATACAATATTTCCGTGAGCAATGCCGATTCAAGAATATTTTATAGTTTTGCAAGGGATGGCATATTATTCCTTCCAGAAAGCATAGCAAAAATACACAAAAAATACAAAACGCCATCCAATGCCGCACTGACAATATTCATCATGTCCTTCATCATCGCTGTTGTTTTCGGTGTGCTATTCGGGCCTGTCCAGGGTGGGCTTATCATGCTACTGATCAACGCATACGCTGCATATACAGAGCACATCGTTGCATCCATATCCCTGCCATTCATGATGAAACGCATCGGTAAGCTCAGGGTTATTGAGCATATTATTATTCCTGTAATAGGAATATTGATTCTCGTAATTATAATGGCAGGCACACTGATATCCCCGGAAAAATACCCGGAGAATATAGCAGTATACATAGGCATTGCGTGGATTCCCATTGCAGGGATAATGACACTGATAGAATACATGGTTCATCCCGAGAGGGTCAGGAGGGCAGCAAAGATGTCCATTGAGGAGGAGGCACTGGAGCCTAAATAATTCACGCCACCTCAGCTGCTTTAAATTTCATCTTTTTCATATTGGAGTTGGAAGCAAATAGAAGGAACAGTATGACCGGAAACAGTGCTATAAACATATATCTAAAGCCTATGGCATTTTCAATCAGGCCGCCAGCAGTTGGTGTTATTATCCCTATCGCCATCATTATGGAGAAGAAATAGCTGTTTGCCATATTCCTGTAGGACATGTCGAATGTTCTGCTGATGGATACTATGGATAGGGGATATGTTACGCCATGTGGCATTCCCAGAAGAAGATAGGCAATAATGTATATTAGGTTACGATTTCTGTTAACCATGTTAACAAACCTCTTTAGAAGTTATCATCTCTTTTATGCTTAAACTTCTTGGATATAACCCGATACCCTCTATCCCGTTGGCAAAAGCTTCAGGGATTGCTTTTTTAATTATATTATAGGAAGCCTGCAGGTCAGCATGCATTAACGTTCCATTTGCTGACCTGAATACTCCCCTCTTTATTCTTTTTCCTGAATATGTTTCATGCTTATCTATTTCCTCATTATCAAGGAAAGAGCATTTGGATGTGTATGATTCTTCCTGTATTATTACATTTATTCCATTCTCATTGCCTTTATAGTATATTTGATTAATTAATGTATTAAAAGGAATCTGTACAAAGTCCTGGTTATTCTTTTTTCCCATATCCACATCCTGCTTCCATCCACTGTTATGGCCTATTACAATTGTATCTATTTTTAGATTCTTTGCATATGCTATAACAGCACTGGACAGCTTATGCATTATATCCCTTATCTTCCTGTTCCTTGTTAAATATAACCTGTTTATCCTTTTAGTATTCTCCTTGTTCTTTCTCTGTTTATCATTTATAGATTTTAATCTTGCCAATTCCTTGTTGAAATATTGGTTGATGGATTTTAAAACACCACCCTTAACAGCAATGCCTTTCTCAGATATGCTGTTTCCAATGGTTATGATATTCCTTACTCCAATATCTATTCCCAGTATCCTGTCAGGATTTAAATCCGATATATCTGATATCTCTTTAGAATACACAATCTCTACATTATAGCCAGTTCCCATTGGTATTATCCTTGCTTCCCTTAAATCCATATTATTGTCTAATCCTGTTCTCACCTCTAAATTCATTATTTTTGGGAATTTTAGCATTCCATTATCCATATGGCACTGCTGGTTTGTAAATACAAGCATAAATTCACCATCCCTATGCTTGTATTTTGGTGGCTTTGGAACTCCTAAAAACAACTCCGGATTCTTCCTATAGGATTTAAGTGCCTTAAAGAATGAGTTCCATGAGTCTTTTACCTTTTTGATAGTCCACTGTGCTGTCTGTGCAGGGAGTTTCTGGAAATTATTATTTTCCTCTATATCTGAAGGATTTGAGAATTGTTTTGCAAGCTCGTTATAAGGGGACATTTTCTCCCTGCTAAAGAACTGCTTTCTGAGAATGTAATTTGCTTGATTGAATAAGTTCTTGGATGTATGGCACATTTTGGATACTGTGCCATTATCATGAATAAAGATTTGCCGTGTTCTAATTGCCCTCATAGCCCACCTCTATTGAATTTTTATTTCTTTTTGAATATAATTTCATTGAATAACTGTGGAGCATTGAAGTTATATCATTAAATATTTCATCTGAATCCATTTTTTGATTCCCTGCTTCCGATATAACTATTATTTCAGTGCCAAACTTTTCAAATAGATGTTTGAATAAATCAAGGCCAGACCTGCCTAATCTATCCCTGTATGTTATTATTACCCTTTCTACCCTGTAATCTATAATTTCATCCAGCATGTTAAAGAATTCTTTTCTCTTATCAAAGGATATTCCGGATGCTATATCTGAATATATTGCATTTATTGTATATCCATTCATAAAGCACCACTGCTTCAGCTGCTGTATCTGATTTTCCAAATCTTCCTTCTGCTTTGCTGTTGATACCCTTGCATATATTACTGTCTTTCTTTTAACATCCTTATTTAATAATTTATAAACATCCTCATCATTATAATCATAAAAGCCATTGGGCATAGCTGTAAACCCTATTTTACCTGTTGAGGCATATACATGAAGTGTTTTTCTGGAGATGCGTAGAAGGTTTAATACCTCATTAGCCTTCATGGTTATTGCCATAATATATCAATTGTATAAATAGTTATTGAAATTATTCATAATATCATTCACACCGAAGAACAGGAAAATTTTCCCTGTCAATGTAATAATAATCGCAGTTCCAAGATAGTGCCAGAGATTTTCCGGTGCCCGCCATGAAATGAAGAGCCTGGACGAAAATGAAACGATAAAAAACCGGTAAACAGCAGGGAAACATCAGAAAGGCTCAATTTCAGCACACTTTTAGCATATATCCCACCGAAGGTTATGAGCAATGCAAAAATAATATTGTATGCAAGAATTGCGTAGACTGCAACCCTGAACCCCGGCTCCCCGAATACACTTACCTTCTTCTTTTTAATTTCTGATTTGCTGTCAGGAAATCTCAGAAATGGTGAAAGAACAGAAGCCACAACGCCCAGTGGCACAAAGAACAGGAATATGTACCTTAAAGGTTCGAATTTAAGTATATACGACTCCAGTGCTGGCCCGGCAATCAGGCTCACACTGAGTGCAAGGGTATAAATCCCCAGGGCCTTTTCCCTGGCCTTCTTATCATCTATCATGCCCGCCGATGTAATTATATTCGGCATTATAGCACCGAAGGCAAGCCCCGCAACAGCTATGAAGATCCATACTGTTATAAAATTGGAAAACTGCATGACCGCCAGAATAACTGTGAAGCCTATATTCGATCCGATAAATAGATATCGGCGCCTTACTGCATCTAGCCGTGAATTAATTAATCCAGTGGTGATGAAGGTAGCCAGTGCCATAAGTGACTCTGTGAGCCCGACCTCCAGCTGCCCGAAGTGAAGGTCATATTTGGAAAACAGGGATATGGTGGTCATCATCATGTTATTCGATGCCCTCACCATGAATGTTATGAATATTATAATGAGCACGGAATATGTGAGGTATGTATTCCTGATAATTTTTAATCTATCCATTTTATGCCACGGTATTCTCAATATATTAATTTAAAATAAATACTTTCATAAATTTATAATGATGATAGTTCTGTCAAGTCCTGTGCGCCGCTGCAATATAAGTATTGCCTGAATTTCTGTACATGAAAGAGAATACAACAATTACGGCAGCGGAAAATATTCCGAATATGCATATGAGAGACCAGGTGGCCAGGCCGTTATAATGGAATGTGTACATTATATAGGTTCCCACGGAGGGGCCGAAAGCCCTGCCGATTGAATTGAACATGGAGTTAAATCCCATATACCTTCCAGTTTTGCCCGCCGGGGCCATCTTGGAAATAACTGTATTTATTGTTGGAGTTGTAAGGTTCTCCCCTACTGTAATTATGACCATGTCAAACATCAAATCGTATAAATTGGTAGAAAATGCAATAATAAAGTATCCCAGGGCATAAAACAGGGCACCGGCTATAAACGTTCCCAGGTCTCCGAACCTTGCAAACACCCTTATCAATGGATACTGCCCGAGAACTACTACTATGCCGTTGATTGCATAGATATAACCCAGGTCAGCAACGTTGATTTTTATGGCAATTTCACTGTAAAGTGGCAGGGATACGGAAAACTGTGATGACAGCAGTATGATAAAGAAGGTTGCTATGCTGAAAACGAAAAGATATTTATCAAAAACAAGGAAAGGATTTCTGGTTCCAGTTCCTGTCTTCATCACATTCTGTTTCCTGACAAAGAGTATTATAATGGCCTGCAGGACACTTGCTATAACCAGTGCATAAAATATGTATATAATTCCGGAAGAGTAGATGAAGGATCCCATCAGGGGACCGATTGCCCATCCAACATTTGATAATATTCTGTAAATTGAATAGCCGCCTTCCCTGTCCTGGGATTCCGTAACATCAGAAATAAGGGCACTAGCAGAGGGATATACAAGGGACCCTGAGAAGGAGGACATTATAAAGAGTATAATTGTAAGCGTGTATATATTGTATAGAAATGACAGAGCTATTGAAAGGTAAATGAATATGCCTGAAACGCTTCCCAGCATCAGCGTGAATTTTCTCCCTTTCAGATCAGCCAGATAACCACCCAGTATGCTGAATGCCATGGACATGAGGGATAGCAGTGTAAATATAACTCCTACAATATATACGGCAAGATGAAGGTATAAACTGAGGAATATTGCCATGAAGGGCCATGAGGCTCCCATGCCCAGTGATCGCATCATGGATGACAGACTTACTATTACAACCTGCCTGTTACGTATATCTGATGAAAAGGACGCCATTACGTTGTATTGCAGGATATTATAATAATATTATTTTAATGACATAATTTTATACAAAAAATATGTGCATTATGAATAATTTCTATACATTTTTATAATCAGGGAATAATATGCTGCATCAATCATGACGTTACAAAAACTACAGTAAATATTAAATTCTATATGTTAATAAAACAGAATGGATAAAATCCCGCACCCCTACAGAGAGCGCCGGAATCAGGACATAAAGTTAAAGAAAGTTTTAACATCATGGGACCTTTATTTTCTGAGCCTGGGTTCTATTATCGGTTCAGGGTGGCTTTTCGCAGAGTCCGCCTCTGCTGGCACTGCAGGTCCCGCTGCAATTATATCATGGGTTATAGGTGGAATCCTTGTGCTCATTATAACTCTTGTTTATGCCGAAATTGGCGCAATGATACCACGCAGTGGATTCATAACGCGCTATGGACATTACTCACACGGGGGCATTGCCGGGTTATTCTTCGGATGGGCATATTTTGCCGCCAGGGCTGCTGCACCAGCACTTGAAGCTGAAGCAGTAATGACCTATGCCGGATCATATATAACGCATCCGGCGCTGATTTACTATGCGAAAAATCCTCTGGACCCATCCTCCAGTGTAACCCTGCTGACTGGATACGGCATTCTCATAGCTGGGATTCTTATTACAGGTTTTTATTTTCTTAATTACTACGGTGTAAAATTAATGGGAAAAACCAATCAGGCGGTTACATGGTGGAAGCTGATAATCCCATCTTTAACCATACTGCTCATGGCATTTTTCCTGTTCCATGCCGGTAATTTTGATAATCCCTCCCTGGGCGGTTTCCTCCCACATAACAATATTTCACTTGTTTTCGAGGCCATATCAACAGACGGTATAGTTTTCTCATACCTGGGATTCAGGCATACTCTCGACTTTGCAGGGGAGGCAAAGAACCCGCAGAGAGATATTCCACGTGCACTTATATTAGCCATGTTAACTTCAATAGCAGTCTATATACTGCTCCAGGTCATCTTTATTTCATCTGTAGACCCGGTGCTTCTGAAAACCTCCGGTGGATGGCTCGGCCTTTCATCTGCCTCAGCAGGCAGCTATGCAAAGAGCATCGATACCGCTCCATTTGCCTTCCTTGCAAGATCATCTGACCTGTCTATTATGGTAGTTCTTACATATTTGCTATACGCTGATGCATATCTATCGCCATCAGGAACGCTCAATATAGCCGCTGGAACCTCAACACGATCCCTGTACGGAATGGCTGAAATCGGGTATTTTCCACCCACAGTGGGAACTGTAAGCCGCAAAACCGGGGTTCCTGTATTTTCCCTTATAATCAGCCTAATACTTGGACTTGCGTTCCTAGCTCCATTGCCCAGCTGGTATGTTGTTGTGGGCCTTGTTTCCGGGATAGCTGCATTTACATACATCCTCGGGGGTTCAACCCTCATGGTTCTCAGGAGGGAAGCCTCAGAAATGAAAAGGCCATTCAAACTTCCATATGCAAAAATATTATCGCCGGTTTCCTTCGTTGCTGCAGCATTAATAGTATACTGGACAGGATGGCCCACCGTGGGATACACATCCATTATAATCTTTTCCGGGTTTATAGTATATCTGGTGCTTCTCTCTTTCCACCGGGTAGACAGCATTCTCTCAGTGGAAAACATAAAGGGTGGTTACTGGGTCCCTCTTCTCATAATTGCACTGGACATAATGTCCTATCTCGGGGAGAAAAATTTCGGGGGGCTTAATGTCTTTCCATTTCCCTATGATTTCTTGGTAGTAATAGTGGTCTCACTTTTCTTTTATTTTATTTCTGTGAAATCCGGTTTCAGGACATCAGAAATAACAGACATAATCGAATCAGGAGAACAGTACATAAATGAAGGTGGAATTGATGAATAAAATCCCAACTATCTTTCTATTCGATCCCGGTACCCCGAAATCATTAGGCTAAATTTTTAGAATTATTGTTATTTAAATAAAAAATATATTACTCAGTTACAGATACAGGCACAACTCTTTTTCCACCCTTATAGAAATTCATGTTATTCAGGTCGAATGCAAGTTTTACAGAATCGCCCTCCTTATAGGTATCTTCATATTTGCTTCCCTTAACCTTAACACTGTAATTACTGATGTCACCTGAACAGAATCTTTTATAAATGTATGTATAAAATTTAAATTCTTTAATATTTACTGTTTTATTTAAGCAATATTTAAACACATATGAGATTACAGGAAAATTATGGAAAAAGTTTCAGAATCTCGAACCCTAAAGAAGGGGGCAGCAGGATTTTATTCCCTCCTGGGACAATCAATTGCAATGATCTCACCGCTGGGAGCTGTGGCAGCAACAATGACAGGCGCAGCAGAATTCGCCAAGGGTTCGCTGCCACTGGCATACGTCATATCCATCTTTGGAGTACTAATATGGATAAACACACCCTACCAGTTTTCCAGAAAAATTAACGGGAGTGGAGGATTTTATACCTTCAATTCCCGTGGGGCTGGGCCAAGATACGGTCTTACAATAGGATATATGATGTGGTTCTCATATTTTATGGTTATAACCAATGCCATACTGTTTACCTCAGGCGTATTCATACCCGGAACTATTTCATATTTCCTTCATGTGAATATAGGAACATACACATGGATACCCATTATGACAGCCTTTATTATCATACTCACAGTAATAGCCTATCTTGGAATAAAGCCATCGCTGGCATACAGTTTCACAGCATCTGCCATTGAAATAGCGCTCTTGATTATAACATCCATTGTCATAATAGTTGCACTGGGTTCAAAGAATACACTGGCCCCATTTACTCCTACGCCGGCAGAAGGATTTGCGGGGGTTGCTGTTGGAATGGTGCTCGCAATATTCTCCATGTCAGGATCGTCTGCGGTTGTCACCCTGGGAGAGGAGGCAAAACAGCCAAGAAAAAACATAAAGAAGGCACTTCTGATAAGCTTTCTCATAACCGGAGTTGTATTTGTGCTCACATCATATGCACTAACAGTGGGCTGGGGAGTTTCAAAGATGTCAACATTTTTCAGCTCCAGTGTGCCGGGATTGATTGTTACAGATAAGTATATAGGCCTCCCATTTACCATAATACTCTTTATTTTCATTATCAACAGCCTTTTCGCAGGTTCTCTGGCTCCATTGAATACAAGCTCCAGGATAATATTTTCCATGAGCAGGGATGGACTCGGGCCATCAATGTTTTCAAAGGTCCATCCTGTTCATAAAACACCCTATATAGCCATCATTACCATGGCTGCAGTTGCATATACGGTTTCACTTATATCCGGGATTCTCATAGGGCCAGAGGATGGATTCCTATACCTTGTCACTGCATCATCGGCAGCCCTGTTCATAGGCCATATACTGAGCAACTTCGGGCTTGGTGCCACATTCAAAAAGCTGAAAGAATTTAAAGTTGTGACACATGCCATCATACCGGCGGCTGCAACAATAATACTTGCTGTTGCAATGTTCTACAGTTTTTACCCTCCTGCATATCCAGTTGATTACGCTATCATCACTGCAATTGTTTTTATCATCATATCCGCAATTGCAATTTTCATTTATGGCAAAAAACACCCGGAGGAAATCAAAAATGCAGGATCAACAGATATGCTCGTGCAGGAGGAAATATACAGCAAGGAATAAAATAATATTATTTTTTTAAATTATTACCCAGGTTTTTAAACAGATCCTTTGACAGAATCTGGGTTTCCAGCCCACCACCTACTATTTTTAAATGATCCATTATTGATTTGCTTATTTTTGGCATGTACAGGTCGCCCTTGAGCAGGTACATATTTATTGTTGAAAGTTCTATCATCAGGGAATCCACAAGCCTGTGCCGTCCTGGCCCCGGTATGCTCGTATTCCTGAATAATGAGAGGTAAAGTTTCATTGTAATCATGTTGAATAAAATATACCCATCCAGTTCAAGCCTTCCAGGAAGTAAATTTCGGTCAGAATCCAGCCTGTACTTGGAACTGGAAATGGATGAATACATGAAACGCCTTATGTTTACTGCCTGGTATATAAGGTTCTGGTGCAGGTTCATATTGGAAACTGCCACAATAAGTGTCTCACTTTCCGGCTTTATGTACTCAAGCTCTCCGTGGTCTGCATCATCCATTATATAATAGTGGAGTTTGCCATCATCCTCTGTTGCACTGTATATGTACCTGTTCAAAAGCGAATTAAAGCCCCTCTGGAGGGAGAGCCTTCCTGATAAACCATATCTGTCTATGATTTTCATTGCATCCTTCTGGGGCACCTCCATAATGAATAGCTTTCCCTGTTTCATCAATGCAGATATATTTCCCTGTGTATAATGTGTCGATTCCAGGACAAGAACACCGTCGTAGCCCGTTGCATCCTCAGTCCTGTTCAGGAATCTCGAAAACATATATTCTGAGCCTATGA
>JAJZZW010000064.1 GCA_021797385.1 Thermoplasmata archaeon
CTGTTCATTTTTGATAGGAGCTACCCATGGTTTTTCAGAACAGGAATAATGAGTCTCGCCGCTGGTTCTACGGTATTTATTTTTGGGATAATATCGTTTATGTTCAACGTCAGTGCAGTGATCTGGGCGGGTTCTGTGGGTATTGGTGTTCTATTTATTTTGGCAGCGATTGTTAGACTGATTATCCAGGGAGGTTTAAGTGAATATAAAAAAGGTACAAATTAGGTTAATGTTTTTCAGTAATAATATTATAAAAGCTATTACGAAAAACAGTACTTCTCATGAGGAGGCGTGTATAACTGGAGATACAGTTACAGGAGTAAATTTGTATTTCGGTGTTCCTGTCTCGTCATCCAGTTCTGCGTCCACAACATAGTTTATGTCAGCATTATGCATATACGAAAAGACAACTCCAGGGATCACATCTTCGGTAATCCTTGCTGCTATTTCAAGCTGCCCCACCCTGGACTTCAGCAGAACCATGCTCCCCTCACTCACACCATATTTCTTTGCATCAACTGGATTGATCCACAGTGTAGGAATATACTTCTGCATTCCTGGAATCCTGTTTATGACCTCATCGGTGTTATACCTTGTAACGGTTCTTCCAGTTGAGAGTATCAGATCACTGCTTTCTTCCTTTGCCACAACAGGAATAAATTTCGCCTTTCCGTCCGGCAATGAGAATTTTTCGCTGTACAGATGGAGCTCACCATTCGGGTATCTTGAATTTTTGGAATAGTCCTTTACATCACTTATATTCACCCCCGAATATATCTTGGAAACCTTTTTCATCTCTTCAAAATTTGCTTCCGGTGAGGTTTCAAAAGTAAAACCTGCCTTTTTGGCAATTCTTGCAAGAATTTCACCGTCAGGCAATGCCTCTCCTGGTGGGTCAACTGCCTTGAATCTCCACTTTACAAGTCTGTCAAGACTGGTAACAGAACCGTCCTTCTCTGCCCATGCGGCAGCCGGCAGTACTATATGGGCATAATCTGTATTCTCTGTCATGAATATATCCTCAACAACAACCAGTTCTAGGGATTTAAGAAAATTCTCTATTCTCTTCTTGTCTGGCAGGCTTCTTACTGGATTGTACCCCATGAGGAACAGCGCCTTTATCTTTCCCTCATTTCCGTAGAATGCTTCTGGTATGTTTGTCCCCTTGCAGATTGGCGGTTTGAATCCCCATACCTTGGATAATTCAGTGCTGTTTGCATCGTTCAATGGGCCATTTGGGAATATATCCGGTTTTATCAAATCCCCGGAACTTTGAACGTTTGTCTGTCCTCTATAAACTACAATGCCTGTTCCCTCCTTTCCTATGTTACCGGTTAACAGCACGAGGTCTATGTAGGACTTAATGCCCTTTGTCCCGGTTGACTGGGTCAGCCCGAGACCCCATGAAAAAATGGTTTTTCCTCCAGAAACGAGATCGGCAAATTGCTTTATGGTTTCTTTTGGAATACCTGTTTTCTCCTCTGCAAGTTCAAGAGTATACGATGCAACCGTTGATTTATATGATTCAAAATCATCTGTTCTTGCAGTTATAAAGTTATTGTTAACACGGTTATTCTGTATGAGATAGTTTCCAACCGCATTGAAAAGAAATATATCCGTGCGAGGCTTTATCTTTATATGGACATCTGCAAAAACGTCTGTTCTGGTGGTTCTTGGGTCTATGACTATAATCTTGGCACCATTTTGCTTTGCCTCTACAAAATACTGTGATAGCACCGGATGGCTATCTGTGATAGATTCCCCAGCAATAACAATTACATCTGCTTTTGGAATTTCAGTAACGGATGTTGCACCTGCTCCTATGCCCACCATTTCCTTTAGTGCCTTTGCTGAGGGATCATGGCAAACTCTGGCACATGAATCCACATTGTTTGTGCCCAGTGCCCTTCCCAGTTTCTGGAACAGGTAAACCTCCTCAAGGGTGTTCTGGCAACCTCCATAAAATGCAACCGAATCAGGACCATATTTTCCCTGTATTTCTTTGATTTTTTTCACAACAAGATCTAAAGCACTATCCCAGTCTGTTCTCTCCAGATTGCCTTTATTCCTCACAAGTGGGTAGTATATTCTATCCCACATGGTCAGAGCCTCGTGGGCAGCCGCGCCCTTACCACATATATGGCCATGACTGACAACATGTTCAGGAGTAGGTTTCACAGCAGTAATTATGTTGTTGACAGGCAATAGTTCTAATCCGCATCCGACACCGCAAAAGGGGCATATAGACTTCATATGTTATCAATTAATGAGACTATTTAACGTTGTGCATTTCATTGAATAGATTTACATTTAGAGATAATAAAAGGTCATTTTATGAGTTGATATGTAATATTCTAATGTTGAAATAAATTACCCTAATGCATAGTTTACCCGTAAAAATAATAAAAAATAATTAATTGCAAAATTATATATAGATAGATAATAGCTATCATAATACTATGAGTAAAGTTGTTGCCAAATATATAGAGATGCCAAAAAGAAATATTAAGGATTTCTGGACTAATGATAAAATAAACCATATAAGAAAACTATCAAATTCACCGGAGGCGTCTGAAATTTTTATTAAAAATGATGATAGTTTGCGTATTCTGGACAGAATTGATTTTAACATTAATCGTTTTGCTTATATCCCTGAGGCAGGTGCAACAACTGAGTCTTCTCTGGCAGGGTATGATCTTTCAATCCCGGTCTATCTGGGTGATATGTCCTACGGTGCCTTAAGTGGCAATCCAAATATTGCCATAGCAAGAACTGCTGAAATAACCAGAACAATGGCTGGCACCGGAGAAGGGGGGCTTTATGGATCCGTTGCAGATACAAAGAGGATATTTGTCCAGTGGGCATCTGCCAGATTTGGTGTAAGTTTCGATGAACTGAAATCCGGTGCCGGAATAGTAATAAAGATAGGGCAGGGTGCTAAACCCGGAATAGGGGGGCACTTGCCGGGCAGTAAAGTAACACGTGACATCTCAATAGCCAGAAAAATTCCCGAGGGAATTGATGCAATTTCACCTGCACCACATCATGATATATACTCCATAGAGGATCTTGCACAGCGTATAGAAGCATTGAAAATAATGTCAGGAAAACCTGTATATGTCAAGGTGGCCGCAACCAACTATATTCCTTATATAGTCACAGGCATAGCCAGATCCGGTGCGGCAGGAGTAATTATAGATGGACACGGTGCTGGAACAGGGGCTGCGCCGGTAACAGTAAGGGATAGTCTCGGAATACCTGTAGAAATGGCTGTTGCCTCATCACATAATATACTTACTAGGGAAGGTTTAAGAGAAAATTTCAGTATAATTGCTGCCGGGCGTGTTGCCGATTCCACCGACGCCATGAAGTTATACGCCCTGGGGGCAGATGTGGTGAGCCTGGGAACATCCGCACTGCTGGCAATGGGATGTGTTATGGTACGAAAGTGCAATCTCGGATACTGCCCTGCAGCACTGACCAACAGGGCAGACAATAAAACCTTAATGGACATTGATTTTGGAATACAGCATACAGTTAATTTTGTTAATGGCTTTAAAACAGAAGTAGCACAGATGATGTCTGCTCTTGGAATAAAAAACATGAAGGAACTTGTAGGCAACAAGAGTCTCCTTCATGGAGAAGGGCTTTCCAGAAATACATTGAAGGTACTGGGAATCGACTCTGCATCATCCATAAATTTAAATTTTAAACAGGGCACATTCAATCCAGATAAAAAGTACATCAATGAACTGATAGTTAAAGGTGAACCTGTAATAAGCAGTATGGGAAGCAATGCGCCCCCAGATGTGGCGTTGCCTTCGAGGATAATAGACTGGTTGAGGCTTGATGGCGCACAGGTCACCAGGCCATCCATAGACCCCTACAGGGAGGATATAAATCTTAATTTCTGTTTGTGCGGGGGTTCTATAAACATATCAATGCCGGTAATCATCAAGGTCAGCGATGCTGATATGGAAATAAAAAATGCACTTTCCTGGGCTGCCATGTTCACCGGCACAATGGTAATAGACGATGACCCGGGGAAGGAGTTCAGAAGTATTGCTATGACTGGAAGCAGTATTTACAAATATAAAAAGCATAGTTACTCTACCGGCAGAACCCTGAACTATACAATGGATGGCTTTGTCATAAGGAATGATTCTGATATGGAAATAAACATAGCATCACTGGATCAGGAATTAAAAAGTAAAGGAGTACGTGAAAATTATGATATTCTTGGAGAAATCGATTATTTCAGGAATACAGGGGATATAGTTAAATATCTTGCGCTGGGTTGCGATTCTATCATAATTTCTTACAGGGTATTCCAGGAAGGATTGAATAACAGCTCCAGTAATATCAGGGAAAAAGCTGTGAACTTCCTAATTGGAATTAAAAAGGAAATTGCCTTGATTTCAGGAGCAATGGGAATAGCCAATTTACAGTATTCCATTGTTGGAAATACCGAATTGTTGAGGGCTATAAATCTTGACAATAATGTGGCAAGAAAAATAAATGTTGCGGAGGCGGGGTCCACATGAATTACATACCTTCAAGTTGCGGTCTATTCGGCATTATGAGAAAAAATGATTCTCCAAAAATTTCAGGCAATGTACCGGTTAAATGCCTGGATTACATCAGGTACCGTGGAAGTGACAAGGGTTCAGGATATGCGTCATTTAACCTTAATGAAACAAATAGTTTTACAGTTAAAATATTTTACAGGGATGAAGAAGAAAAACTGCAGGCATTGCTTCAGAATAACGGTATAACAATACACGGTTCTTATACAGAAGCAGGTAAATCAATAAAAAGTTGCTGTTATGATGTGGCTTTTGAGAATAGCAGGTCCCTGGATGACGTTAATGCAGCACTCTGGGATGAGGGCACTGGAAGATTATACAGTGCCGGAAAATCACTTCTTGTATACAAAGGTGTTGGATACCCTGATGATGTCGGTAACGAATATGCTTTAGATGAAAAGGAAGCCGACATGTGGCTGGCACATACAAGACAGCCCACAAATTCTCCTGGATATCTGCCTTACTGGTCGCATCCATTTTCCACATTTAATATAGCAATAGTGCACAACGGTGACATAAGCTCATTCGGTGCAAACAGAGAGTACCTGAAATCAAAGGGCGTGACAAGTTTTGTAGGCACTGACAGCGAGGTGATAGCCCACATTTTCAAGGAACTGGTTGGAGAATATGATTTGATTACTTCATTGAAAATAATGTCCGGAAATATGGATAATCCACAGATCAGGTATAGAACAAGGGGATGCGTTCTGGACGGCCCGTATACACTCATCATAGGCTATGATGATGGACAGGATATATACATGATTGCCATGGCTGACCGCACAAAACTAAGGCCTGCCATACTCGGTGAGGATGAAAAACACATTTTCATAGCCAGTGAGGAAAGCCAGATAAGGATCATGAGCCCGGATGCAAAAATATGGACCCTTGAACCGGGGTCGTTTTTCATTTCTTCCCTAAAAAATGGAATAATTAGTTCAGGAAGGGAAAAACATAAAAATACAGAAAAATTGGGTATTGCCCGTGAAAAAGGCATTGATGCGGCAAATATAGCTTATAACATGCTTGACCCTGAAATAATCAAATCCCCTGGAAACCGGGCGTGTGTAAATAATGTTGCAGGTCACAGATATATAGGCATAACATTTCCTGATGAACACCGCAATGTCACATTATACGGGAATGCGGGTAATTGCCTCATGAATCTAAACGAAAATAATACAGTAACGGTCAGGGGCAACGTGGCCGACGATTGCTGTGATGCCATGAACGGAGGTTTGTTGAAAATATTTGGAGATGCTGGTGATGTCCTTGGCCAGGCGCTGAGCGGCGGGAAAATATACATAACGGGGAATGTGGGGAATAGAACATGCATACAGATGAGAGAATATGGGAATTCCATTCCACATGTTGTTATCAGGGGAAAATTCGATGATTATCTGGGAGAATATATGGCCGGTGGTACAATTCTGGTATTATCCGATAACGGTGGAAATTTCGGTAAGTATATCGGATCAGGTATGCTCGGCGGCAGAATATTTATAAGGGGTATGGTGAAAAGCAAGAATATAGGGGTACAGCCACCACTACCGGTCAAAATAGGTATGTTAAAAGCACTAAAAATTGCCGGTATAATTGAAAAATCTGAATACATCAGACTGATAAGGAAAAATTTCATAGACATAATAGAAGAACTTCCTGAAGATGCACAGATTTATGCGAGAAAGTATTATTCAGGGCATCAAATTCCTGATTATAGCTATAGAAATCTTTCCTCTGAGGAAAAACATGATTTAAAAATTATTTTATCCGACTTCGATAGAGAAATGGGTAGGAATAGTATGAAGTACCTGGAAGATAAATTTACGGTGATAGTGCCCAGAAAAAGTTAATGGCTGAACAATAGAAATTTATAATGCTGTAAATATTGTACAGAAATACTGAACTTTATAATTTTACATTTATTTTCTCGGGGATGCCCAAAAGATCGTTGTCATTCCAGTATTTTTTGTATATGATAGTTATGGATGCCAGTACCGGTATTATCAGCAATGCAAATGTCTTTTCGAAGCCGATGTAAGGAATTATTGCTGCAAATATCAGGGGTATTATCATGAACAAACCCATATTGTATGAATAGTAATACGAATTGACGGCATTCCTCTCTTCAATTGTTGATCCTCTTGATATTTCTACTGTAGATACGGGAAATATAGATCCATGTGGAATTCCGAGCAGCATCATTACGGCAACAAATGCAGCATAATCCGGAAGGAATGGAAACAGTATAAGGGCGAAAATAGTGATCGCCGGAGCAAAGATCAGTGGGTTTCTGAGATTTTTGAATGGCCTTATACTAATGTACATTCTGGTCACCATGGAGACCGCAAAGAAGAAAACGAATGGTAGATATGCCATGTAACTGCTCACATGGAATCTGGTCTCCGCAAATATTGCAAGGAAAACTGTGAGGGCGGCAAAGGGAACATTATATGTTGTAATAGTGAGTGTTGAGGCGACAAATCCTTTATTTTTTCGTATGAATGCACCGTGTGTCTCTTTTTTGTTTTCAGGGAATTCCATGAAAAAGGATGTAACTATGCCTATAAGGCCAAGTGGCGCAAAAAATAAGAATAGTGTTCTGTAGCTTACCAGAGTCAGTAAATAGGTTTCAAGACTCGGACCGAATACCAGGCTGAAACTCAGTCCCACCGAGTATATTCCCAGAAGCTTTTCCCTGCTGGTTTTATCCGGATATAGCGTTGCAGATGTTACGATGTTTGGCAGAATTATTCCATATGCTAATCCTATTACAAAAGAAATTATGAATACACTTATATCCCCGGAAAAATAATATGATATCATGAGTCCGGTTAATACAAAATTTGCGACTATGAACATTCTCTTTCTAAGAACAGAGCCCATAATCGGATTGATTAATAATGTTGCTAAAACCGTACCCAGATAAATTATGGCTGTGACCAGTGCAGTTCCGATATATGAAAAATTCAGTATGTATTTAGAATACAGTGGCACAGTAGTAACCACCATGTTGTTTGTACTCCTCATGGATATAGCCATTAAAATCAGAATTACAGAATAAAGAATGAAAAGCCTTTTACCGGGAACCTGTTTGTTCATAACCGTTCAGTACACAATTTTATAAAGCACTTGGGCTTCAACGCAAAATTTAAAAATATGTGTATATGAAAAATATCTCCTTTAAAATCATGTTTATTTATTCTGGAATTCGGGTTTTATTATCATTTTTTTGAATCCATACATGATATCACTGTCCAGTCTGTCCTCCGGTTCCGGAGTTTTAACTTCGTAGGAAGCCACCTTTTTTGAAAATTCTTCCAGTGCTATCTGTGCTTCCAGTCTGGCCAGTGGCGCCCCCAGACAGAAGTGTATTCCCTGGCCGAAAGCCATATGCCTTTTTGTTTTCCTGTGGGGGTTGAAACTCTCTCCTTCCGTAAATATTGTTTCATCCCTGTTAGCTGAACCCAGGTAAAGGAAGAGGATATCATCCTTCAAAATCTCTGTGCCGTGCAACTCTGTATCGGCCTTTGCAAATCTCCTGGTAGATTGAACAGGAGACCTGTATCTGAGAGTTTCTTCAACAACGGATGAGATATAGCCGGTATTGCTTCTCATTTCACTGTATACTCCGGGAGATTCATAAATTGATAGAAGTGCATTTGTAATCAGGTTTGTGGTTGTTTCATTTCCTGCAACCAGAAGTAGTATTGCAAATCCTGCTATTTCCCGGTCCGAAAGTTTCCTGCCATCTATTTCCACCCGGGACAGGCGGCTTATGAGACTATTTCCATTTCCATTCCTGTCTATTTTACTATAGAAATAATCTGCCATTTCGTACTGTGTTTCAATATCCGGCCCTCTTCCAAGAGATGTTGCTAATTTATCGGACCATGTTCTGAATATTCCTGAATCTGATTGGGGTACACCGAGCATTTCTGATATGACGGTAATCGGGAGTATATAAGAAAATTGTGTTACTTCATCCTGCCATTCTCCATTCCTCATATTTGCTATCAGATCCGAAGCTATTTTTCTGACACGATCTTTATAAGATTCAATCGTTGCCGGAGTGAAAGCATCATTCACAAGATTTCTCAATGTTGTATGTACTGGCGGGTCCAGTATCAATATGCTCGGGGTGGTTTTCTGGTTCAGCATTTCTGCCATTTCAGCCCCAAGGCGATCTCTGAACTGGGATGAAAATATGCGATAATTGGATAAAACCTCTGAAATTTCTTTGTATGAGAAAATATGAATTGCGTTTCCCTCCCTGAAAACTGGGGATTCTTGTCTCATTTTTTTATACCATTCAAATGGCTCCTGTGTGTAATCCGGTACATTCATTAATTTAAATATCCAGGTTATATATTATACTTATCAATGTCTTTTCAGTAGTTACCGGCATAATATTTCAATCAATAAAAATAAAAAGGATTGTATTATTAACTTCTGACATGATTCAAAAGTATAGCAATGGCAGAGCAGTCTATAACGACGATTTTGACTGTATACTGGTATCAAATGCCAAGATGAACAGTGAGGAACGTGATGCCATTGTTAATTCAGTTTATTCCGCAAATAATGATTTTATATTGATCTTCGGCAAGCAGGGATTTCTGGCATTTATCTACGGAATTCTCATAAAACTATCATTATCGGTGAAGAGGGGAAAAATTCTTCCTTTCGGCACTGTTTACTCCCGGAATGCCTATGAATACCTTGTATCAAAAAATCTTATACCATCGGCAGGAAAGAATATGGTACTCGGAAATGCTATGCTTCTTAAAAATCGAAGTTTTCAGTATAAAATTGTAAGGACCGGGATAAAATGCAGTGAAATAATCTCATTCGGTGATTTTCTGGACCTTACTATCAAGAGAGGCAATATGTTCAAATATGTCCTTGTAGGCATTTCAGGAGTAGCTGTCAATGAGATAATACTTCTGATGCTCCACGGTATTATTGGCCGTGATTTGAGCATTCTGCCCGCTATTGAAATATCTATTATCTGGAATTTTGTATTCAATAATAAATTTACATTCGCTGGTAAGGGACATTTCTACGGGAGACTTGCCAAATACAATGCATTTAACCTGATCGGATTTGGGGCGAACCTAGGTGTCTACTATTCCGCATTATTTTATAAAACAAACATATATGTAGCTGATTTTCTTGGGATACTTGTTGCATTTATAATAACGTATACAACGGCAACTCTTATTGTGTGGTAA
>JAJZZW010000065.1 GCA_021797385.1 Thermoplasmata archaeon
TGATTTTGGTGATTTTGATAAATTAGTTGGAGGGCATGTATCAATAGCAGGAAGTATCGGGCTTTCACCGGAGAGGGCTGCTGCCTTTGGGTTCAATACATTCCAGATATTTGTTAAAAGCAACCTTCAGTGGAAATATAAGCCGGTTACTGAAGAAGAGGCAGAAAATTTCAGGGATGGAGTAAAGAAATTCCATATGGCAAAACCGGTTGTACACGCCACATATCTTTTAAACCTGGGGTCCAGCAACCGGGAACTGGTTGACAAGTCCATGGATGACATAAAATATGAGATAGAGGTATGCAATAGAATTGGCGTTGACAGGCTGGTGCTGCATCCAGGATCCAATAGCAACAGGGAGGTGGCAATGAATTCGATTATGGAATTGTTAAATTCACTGGAAACAGGAAATGTGACAATGCTTATAGAAAATTCATCAGGCAAAGGAAACACGGTTCCAGCAACATCGGAAGAGATGGGAAAAATGCTGGATTTATCAAAAAATCAAATAGGCATATGCCTGGACACATGCCACTTCTTTGCTGAGGGTTATGATTTGAAAAATGGCTACAAAGAATCTATTGATTCACTGTGGTTCAATGGTATTACAAGCTATATAGGCGCATTGCATATCAATGATTCAATGTTTGATATTGGTTCTAAAAAGGACAGGCATGAAAATATTGGAAATGGATACATAGGAGATGCAGGATTTTCAAACATAATAAATGACGGGGCATTCAATAATATACCTATGATTATGGAAACTCCCGGTGGAGATGAACATTATTTAGAAAATATGGAAAAATTAAAAAGCTTGCTGGTGGTCCAATGAACATTAAAGAATTCAAACCGTATATATTCTCAGGAAACATAGTAGATTCGGTATCCCCTCCATTCGACACAATCACAATTGAGCAGGAAAAAAAGCTCCGGGCTGCAAAGTATAACATTACAGCACTAAGCCTTCCGGAGTATGGAAATTCCAGTTTAACACCGGAAAAACTTATCAAAAAATGGATTGGCGATAATGTTATCTACCCTTACGGGAAAGATATTATAATAATATTGAAACAGGTATTTTACATTAATAAGGAAATTATAACAAGGTACGGCATCATATCGCTTGCGGAAATAGATAGTAGCCTGAAAGCACATGAAAGTACATTTGAAAAACAGGTTCTGGAAAGAAAAAATGTAATGATCTCACTGAACGGGGAGCCGGAGCCGATTTTCATTGTTGTGCCAGATAATGGATTTGATAAAATAGTCAGGAGATTTGCCAGCAACCTTGAGGAAAAATTCAAATTTGAGGAGCCAAATGGAGTCGAAAATTATGTGTATTTTCTGGAAGACCCTGAAAAAATAGAAAAACTGAAAGATTCTATAAAGAATGACCAGGGGATAGTGGCAGATGGGCACCACCGTACACAGGCAATAAGGGATTTAAAAAGGGAAACAGGAGACAGTTTCTGGAATTATGCCATGGCATATATAACTTCAATATATGACAATGGATTAATGATTGGTGGAGTTGACAGGCTTGTCTACAGGACCAACTTTGAGGAAAATATCCCTAAAATAGAAAATTTATTTGACGTAACTGTGGAACGCACCATAGTGGAAGATAATAATATACGTGTTTATAGCAAAGGCCTTTTTTATAAGCTTATACCGAAAAAATATGCAATTGACCAGGTAATGGATAGCAAGTATGAGGTATCCACTGAAATAGTAAATAAGATATTATTCAGGGAAGTGCTGGGCATTAACAAAAGTAACATGCAAACAAAAATAGGATATATATATAATACCACAGATGCCATAAATGCAGTAGACATGCATGAATGCGACTTTGCCATTATAATTCCGGCGTGGCAGAAGGATGTTTTCCTGAAAATGGCTCTGGATGGTGTAATATTCCCGCAGAAATCAACATATTTTTATCCAAAAATCCCATCAGGAATTGCTATTTACCTCAAGCCATCGTAGCTCAGCAGGAAGAGTGGCTGATTCGTAATCAGCAGGTCGCGAGTTCAAATCTCGCCGATGGCTTACCACTAAAAGGTTAAATCCCTCTGTATCCATAGGATAGTAATAGGAATATATGTGGTAGAAGGAGATATAAATCCGGAGCATGCAAGATTAACACAGAAGCTAATATTGGTGTGGAATAAAAATCAATAAATAAAACTAATCAGATATTTTTGTCATAAGCATTTTGAAGATTTTATCAATAGAAAAACCAAGGAAAATTACGGCTATTATAAAAATAAGAATAGAATACCACAGGCCAACTATGGCAGTTATAATAGATAGCATAAAAAGAACAAAATTAAGGATAAAATAATTATGATACGCTGTTAAACGGGTTTTATACGGATCATTGTTCAAGAATATACCTGAAGTTATAAAGTATATTGTTAATATTAATGTCGATGATTCAGCAAGAGCGGAATAGTAAATCATTGTATTTTCAGTATTTCATATATTGCTTTTTTAACGCCTGGATCCATCTTCATTTTTTCTATTTTTTCTTTATCCTTATCTGTAAGACCGTGTTGTTTTATTATTGTATAAGCTAGACTGTAATCAACGTAAAACATTTCCTTGAATTTTAATGAAATCATAAAAATATAAGCGTTTATGGACTTTGGGAGATTGTTTTTTAAGGCTCTATTCAGATAGATTACATTGGAAAATTCCAATGGCGACTCAAAAATAAAATAATCGTAAATATCATGGAAAAAATTTTAAAAGATCAGAACCCGCCAAAGAAATTTAAAGATGAAAATTGTGAGAGAAATTAATTATATTTATATGTACATATATAATATTTTTTATGATACCAAAACAATAGAGTTTACCCCATATAATATCAAAATATTTTGTTGAAAAAACAATTTAACTCTGGGACAAATAAATAAATTGGATGAACCAAAGGTTAAAAACATAATGAAAGAAATACTTGAAAATGAAAAAATATTATAAAAACTCCTCCGCCGCATTGAGAATTATTGGATATACAGCAACTGTTCCTGAAAAATAAAACTAAAAAAATAATTTTAACATAATTCAATGGAAATGTAGTCTAAAACATGGTTTACAACAGAAATCTGATGTTAGTAAAAATACTCATTTTTTGATTTAAAAAATTTCAATTTTCATGGCAAAGCATGGTAAAATATATTAGATTTTAAGCTTTAACTATTAGAAAACGTTTAAAATTATACTTTCCTTATCAAAAAAATTTACTTGTAAAGCATATTTGTATATAACCATTATATAACCATTAAGAACACTGTAATATTATATATAGCGAGCCAGTTAATGAATAAGACGTTCAGATTTACTGCTATTACACATGACTGCAGGTGAAATAAATTTAAACGATTTTAGTTGAGGAAACGTAGTTCAAATTACTTTCTCTTTATATGGTATTCCGCAAAGGGAAACGCGCATATTCCCAATACCGTTGCATTTATACCGGCAATTATCATGTATTCAAATGGTAATTTGCCAATGTATATCATAAAAATTGTCAATAAATTCGCAAATGCATAAATAAGTAGGATATAGCCAATAATTCTAAGTTTTAATGGTAAATTTTTAAAAGTTTCAATGTGTATACTCATATTAGTTACCTGAAAAATCCCATGGAACCTGGTTAAAACAAAATTCTGGAGAGCCAACCTCTGTTGTTTCTACACAAGCTCCGTTAACACAGCCATGTGCAGGACCTGATATTACTGTATTTATTGTTATAAAAGCATCATATAAAATAATAAATGCCACATTCTGACAACTCAATCCATATGCAGTACCTTGCTGAAATGTTACTACATTTGCATTATAAGACTGGAAGTTATTTGTTATTCGAACAAAAGCTGCCATCACAATGCCTCTACTATTAATACACATATAATTACCATCTTATTTATAATGATATTAGCACCTGAATATATATGTGTCGGTAATAATATAAGTTAATAATTTACCGATAAAGCTATTCTGTTGCAGTTTAGGAAGCACACTATCCTATATATACAGCATTATGAATAGCAATAGACCTCCTGATGAAACAATGATAGAAAGTTGCAGGAGATGAATTTTACCCGTAATTTTAGGATCTATATTCATGTTGCCTTAATTTTCGGATTCAGCATGGAGTTTTGTTGCTACCGGTGTGTGCGAGAGTTATATTATCCGAATTCTTTAACAAATATTATTCTATCTTTATTGAAAACAATTGCAATTTCATAGCTCCTGTCAAGATCATTGAAACTTGTGTGGGAAGTCCAGTTTCCTGTATATTTATCAAATTTCATTTCCCTTATCCTTATATCCAGTTTAAACTACTTTCTCATTATACGGTATAACATAGCCAGTGCCACGCTAATTGTGAATATCCACCTATTTATAGTAAGAATTGATGCGTATTTGCCAGAGTCTCCCATATAAACCAAATAAAAATATACAAATAAAAATATAAATCCATAAATAAGTAGAACATAGTAAATAATTCTAATTTTTAATGGTAAGTTTTTAAAAGGTTCTAAATGTCTGTTCATATTATTTACCTTAATAACCGTAAGGGACCGGATTACAACCTACTTCCGGGTGGGCAAAAATATTTGTTCCTATCCAGGCTCCACTATCACAGCCACGTGCAAGAACGGTTAATCCTTCACTTCCTAAATCCACAATTATTGCTACCATTAATACACCTATTATGACCTTTTTATTATTCACAATAATATTAATACGTAAATATATATTACGGTAATAATATTAGTAAATAATTTACAGATAAAGTTGTTCTATTGTTGTTAAAGAGGCACACTATATTTGTTGCTAACTGTGGCTAATATAGCCCTATCATATAAATTCTTTAACAAATATTATTTTATCTTTATTGAAAACAATTGCAATTTCATAGCTCCTGTCAAGATCATTGAAACTTGTGTGGGAAGTCCAGTTTCCTGTATATTTATCAAATTTCATTTCCCTTATCCTTATATTTTCAACGCCCTCATAATTATGGTATATGTATTCCCTGATAAATGCAGCAGCGTTATTGCGATCTTCCATTGGAATGCATATATAAAAAATATAAAATACTTGCTTATATTGTTGCTAAAAAATTGAAAAACCCTTATAATAATAGAATGTATTATTGATTATGGAGTTTAAATTAACCATAGACCGTATGGAAGATTTAAAGGGCATTATCGTTGAACAGATAACAAAAATGGAGAATATTCCTCCAGAAGATGTTCAAATCTTAGATGTATTCTATTATTCCGGGCTAAAGAAATGGACAGCCAGTGTGGCTTTCAGTGTGAATGGAAAGCATTATGTGGCGAGCATGGATATACTGGAGAATGGGCTGGTATCCAGGTACCAGCAGAGGGAGAAAAATGAAAACTGATGATTGCCCGCTGAGCATTGCTTTAAGGCCACTCAGGGGAAAATGGGAGCCACTTATAATAAAATATTTATCAATTAACGGGAGTTCAGGATATAGCGAAATATCAAATTCTATGGAAAATATTACACCCAAGGCATTGACTGAGGCACTAGGGAAACTTTCTGCGGAAGGGATAATAGGCAAAAACATTATTTCATCCAGGCCGGTACGTGTGATATACTACCTTACAAATAAGGGGAAAGCAATGATAGACCCGCTTGATACTATTGAATCCCTCAATAAACATAGAAAAAACTAAATAATCTATTTTAAATAAGCTTTATATGTCAGATAATTCATATTATAGCGAAAATTCAAAGGAAAGGCTAAATGGCATATCAAGATTGCTTTTGCTTATATCAATTGGATTCTTTATAGCTGCTTCCCTGATAAACACAATATATATATTAACTACCCACCATAGTGGTTTATTTAAAGTTGGTGACATTATTGTTATTATATTCGATATTTTCTATGCGGCTATAATACTCAGCATTTATAGCTCAGGCAAGTTTGATATTACGGATAGATTCATATTTATGTCACTGATTTTATTTTCGTTGATTTTCATTTCCGAACTTCTATTGTCAATCAGCACAGGGAGCACAATAATTCCAGCTATTCTAGGATTTGTTTCACTTGCTTTTGGGTATCTATATTATTTCTTTAAGGATGACGAATTAATTTCGAGGATAATGATTATAATCGCAGCAATGCTTGCATACATTGGATTGATTGGCTATCCACTGGCACCATATATTTTTGTATTCGGCGTATCCTACCTGAATTCAGCCCTATGGGCACAGGCTTTTATAGTGATGGAAATCCTTCTCATCCTAGGATTTATCTTCAAACCATCTGCTATGATCTCAGATTTTCTCACCAGTTCTGCAAAACCACTTGCAATATTCATTTTTGGCATAGGATTGATTATTACAGGTGCATCCATGGTGTCTTACGATGTTGGGCCACTGCCTGCAGCACTTGGCGATTCTATTTCCGGAGTGCTCATAATTGCTGGAATTCTAGCATTAATTACAGGAATATTATTCATTATCCAATCTATAATGAAATTTTATGATTCTGTAATAAAACCGAGAATACATTTTACGAGATAAAAATTATATTTAATCAGGGCATCAGTAACTATGACATTCGATGACCTGAAAGAATTTATAAAATATCAGGAAAATAACGGCGACCTGGTAAAGATAAACGATGAAGTTGACCCGGAACTGGAACTCACATATATACTGAGCGAGGAGGAACGCATAGGCAAGAAAAGGACCATGCTATTCAACAATGTTAAGGGGTCAAAGATGCCCGTAATAGGAAATATATTTTCATCTGATAAAAAGATAGAGGCTATACTGGGAGATACACCGTATAACATCGGGCTCAAACTGAAGAATCTGGTGAGAATCCCTGATGATACCGAGTCTATGATATCACGCGGGCTTGAAATGCTGAAGGAAATGAGTGGAATAAAGCCCAAGGTTTATAACAGGAAAAACTCTGAATTTGAAGTTGTAGAGCCGCATTTATCAGATTATCCAATCACAAAGAACTGGCCGGGAGATGGTGGCCGCTATATAACAATGCCTGTTGTCATGACCAAAGATCCTGATACAGGAACGAGAAATGTTGGAACTTACAGGATGCAGGTATACGATGATGAAACTGTTGGCATGCACTGGCACATACATAAAGGCGGTGCAGAGCATATGGACAAGTACAGAAGTGAGGGGAAAATAATGGACGTTGCTGTTGCAATAGGTGTTGACCCGCTTACATTCTTCTCCTCAATAGCTCCGCTCCCGAACGGAATTGATGAGTTTTCTTTCAGGGGAATACTTGCAAAGAAACACCTTGAGCTTATAAAAGGCGAAACAGTTAACATGGAATATCCAAGAAGTTCACAGATTGTGCTGGAAGGTTATATAGATCCTTCTGAAACCAGGATTGAGGGGCCATTTGGAGACCATACAGGCTATTATTCCCTTGAAGAAGCTTTCCCGGTATTCCATGTAAAGAAAGTTGTACAGAAATTAGAACCGGTTTATTCAACCACAATAGTCGGCAAACTATGGCATGAGGATGTAAGGATTGGAAAAGCAATAGAAAAGATGTTTTTACCATTAATTCAGATACAGATACCGGAAATTGTTGATATGAACATACCTGAAGAAACTGTTGTAAGCAACATGATAGTTGTATCAATTAAAAAAAGGTATCCCGGGCAGGCTAAGAAGGTTATGTTTGCCATATGGGGCACCGGGCAGATGATGTTCACAAAAATTGTTGTTGTGGTTGATGATGATGTAGATGTACATGACATGAAACAGGTTATGTGGGCAATGACTACCAGAATTGATCCGGTTAACGATGTTTTTATGGTTCCAAATACCCCGACGGATTCACTTGATCACCCGGCCAGGCTATTTAACCTTGGTTCAAAGATGGGCATAGACGCAACAAAAAAATCACCCGCCGAAAATTATAACAGGCCATGGCCAGACACATTATCAATGACACCTGAAATAGAAAGAAAGGCAGATGAATTGCTCAAAAAGCTTGAACAGCCACATAGCTGATCAGGAAATTTTTTTGAATTTAAGGGAGATAAATTCTCCAGAAGTATTTATTTCACGCTCATACCCATCGAAATTCAATGATTCTGCGTATTTCTTTGAAATGGAATGTTTTCCGTGCAGTGACATGGAAGATTTATAATACTCCTGCATAAATTCTATTATCAAAAATGTTCCATTATCAGCTAATTTAGAAAGTATGTACTTGATATTGCTATCCCTATCCTGCCAGTGATGGAATGACAATGTTGTATATATCAGGTCAAATTTATTGGAAAATGGGATATCCCTGCTGCTCCCCTGTTTGCATACGGCCTTTATGCCAGCTTTTTCAAAATTCTTCTCCTCTACCTTTACCATGTATAATGATGGGTCTATGGCAAAAAACTTTGCATGGGGAAATTTTTGTGATACCATTAATGACAGTTTGCCCGGGCCTGCACCGATATCCAGTATGGACGACGGTTCCATATCCTTCATTTCATCCAGTGCAAAGCCATATAATTTTTTTAAAAGCCTCCAGGCAATACGATTGTAAAACGACGTTGTGAAAAATCCGAACTTTTCTTCACCTTCCAGATAATAATCTTTCATATTACAGTATTGTGAACGATAATTATAAATTTTCTTATTAGTGTTAATATATTATTATATATATTTTCTGGATAATTGTGGTTTTGTTATTTAGGAGTACCATCGATTTCTACATATTTGCATTTATCGCATAACCATCCTGCTGCCCTGTAGGATACCGCACCATCTACTATACTCTGAACGTATAACCGTTCCATTGGATAGCTTTCCTGTGTACTGGACCTTCTTATCAAACCTTTTTTAACCTGTATATGAGCCTCTGAGGGGCAGAATTTTACATCAGCCATATATATTCAATTATACATCTTTGTATATTATATAAATTATTCCACGAAGCTTTAATTCACTGCCTGTAATTCCAGGTATCTGAACAGGGCATAGTGATAATATTAGAATGGTTTGATGCTTTATTTCAAAAAATTTGCAGATGAAATTGGATAAGAGTGGTAAATAAAAGATATTCCAGCAAAATTAAATTACAGATAGGCAATATACACAGGTGGATGCAGTTATAATGGCTGGTGGGAAAGGTAGCAGGATGAGCACAGCGGAAAAAATGCTCCTGAAAATAAATGGTGAGAAAGTTATTGATGCTATTATTAAAATCCTGCAAAATCAAAATTTTAACATAAGCCTTTGCATAAGTGAAAACACAAAATTTCTTGATAGATATCATTCTTTAAACACAATAATGGGACAGGGCAATTATGCGTCTGACCTTAATTACGCCATAAAAACGTGCACTTTGCCTGTATTAATTGTTCCATCTGATGTTATAATCCCACATGACATGATCCACGATTTCGTTAAAAGTGCGTTTTCAATGGACACTGCAATTGCAACACTGGTTGTTAATAATCAATTATCCGGAATTTCCATGTTTTTTAGAAAACCGGAAACGGGAAATCTGCCATATAAAAATATAGAGATATTAAGGGATGATTTTTTTAACCTAAATTATCCTGATGACTACAAAAAAGCGTTACAGAGATTTGGAAAATAGCAAAATTTTTTTAACATGTACACATTCGAGTATTACTGGACTAGACCGGGGAGCTAGGCACTCCCTGTGACCCGTGCCGAAATGCGGGGGCGACTGTCTGGTGAGGGCAACCAGGCCTT